>NZ_JBHSCH010000026.1:0-50305 GCF_042651065.1 Teichococcus aestuarii | reverse complement strand
CTCCGCCCGCGCCGGGCGCAGCAGGCCGAGCGGGAGGAGCAGCGCCGCGCGGGAGAGCGCGCCCGCCGCCGCCCAGGCCAGCGGCGAGGCCAGCAGCGCCAGCGCCGCCCCGCGCAGCCCGAGCGAGAGCAGCAGCGCCAGCGCGCCATAGCTGCCGATGCGGCTGTCGCGCATGATGGCGAGCTTGCGCTCGCGGTCCCGCCCGCCGCCGAAGCCGTCGGCCATGTCGGCCAGCCCGTCCTCGTGCAGGGCGCCGGTCAGCAGCAGCAGGGCGGCCAGCGCCCAGGCCGTGGCCAGGGCAGGCGGCATCCCGGCCCAGAGCAGCAGCGCCTGAGCTCCCCCCGCCAGCCCGCCCGCCAGCGCGCCGGCCAGAGGGTAGGCCCAGGCGGCGCGGGCGAAGCCCTCCGGCGCCTCCGGCATCGGCCAGCGGCCGAGCGGCAGGCGCGTCATCAGCCCGAGCGCCGCGCCGAGTTCCGCCCGGCGCGCGGCCAGCCAGCCGATGAGCCAGCCGCTCATCCGGCCGCGCCCGAGATGCCCGCCTCGTCGAAGGTGGCCATGCCGGCGTGGCAGGCCAGCGCCGCGCGCAGCAGCGGCACGGCGAGCGCGGCGCCCGAACCCTCGCCCAGCCGCATCCCGAGATCGAGCAGCGGCGCTTGGCCGAGCGCCGCCAGCAGCCTTGCGTGCCCCGCCTCGGCCGAGCAATGCGCCACCCGCGCATGGTCCAGCCCGCCGGGGGCGAGGCGCGCCAGCGACGCGGCGGCGGCGGTGCAGCCGAAGCCGTCCAGCAGCACCGGCACGCCCCTGCGCCGCGCTTCCAGCGTGGCGCCGAGGATCGCCGCCAGCTCCGGCCGGCCGAGGCGGCGCGCGGCCTCCAGCGGGTCGGCGAGCGCGGGGGCGTGGCAGGCGATGGCGGCATCCACCGCGGCGCGCTTGCGGGCGAGGCCGGCCTCATCCACGCCTGTGCCGCGCCCGGCCCAGGCGGCGCCGCCGCCGCCGAACAGCGCGGCGGCCAGCGCCGCGCCGGCGGTGGTGTTGCCGATGCCCATCTCGCCCAGGCAGAGCAGCCCCACCCCCGGCTCCAGCGCGGCGGCGCCCTGGTTCACCGCGTCCAGGAACGCCGCCTCGTCCATCGCGGGGGCGGCGGTGAAGTCCTCGGTCGGGGTGTCGAGCGCCAGCGGCACCACGCGCAGCGCCGCCCCGGCGACCGCCGCGAGCTGGTTGATGGCGGCGCCGCCGGCGGCGAAATTGGCCACCATCTGCGCCGTCACCGCCGCCGGGTAGGGCGAGACGCCGCGCGCCGCCACGCCGTGGTTGCCGGCGAAGACCAGCACCTGCACCCGCTCCAGCACCGGCAGGGCGCGGCCCTGCCAGCGCGCCATCCAGGCCGCCAGCTCCTCCAGCCGGCCGAGGCTGCCGGGCGGCTTGGTCAGCCGCGCCTGGCGCGCGGCCACGGCGGCGGCGGCGGCTTCGTCGCCAGGCGGCGGGGTGGCGCAGGCGGCCAGGAGGGCATCGAGGCTGGGATAGGCGGGCATCACGGCTCCTGCGCGGCGATGACATGGAAGAAGCTGCCGCTGACCCGGCCGCGCCGCCCGCCGCCGGGGCCGAGATCGGCGCCCGTGGCATCCCGCAGCGTGGCCAGCGGCGGGTCCCCGCCCGGGGTGGTGACCGTGGCGTAGTGGAATTCGTGCCCGCGCAGCACCGCGCCGGCCGGGCCGAGCACGCCGCCTTCCAGCAGCCGCGCCTCGCGGTAGCCGAGGTTCATCTTCCGCCGCGCGAAGCTGGTGGCGTGGCCGAGCAGCCCGGCCATGGCGTGCCGCTGGCCCTCCGCATCCTCCAGCCCCTCGCCCAGCACCATGTAGCCGCCGCACTCGCCATGCACGGGGCGGGTGGCGGCGAAGCGGCGCAGGCCGGCCAGGAAGCGCGTGGCGGCGGCCAGCCTTCCGGCGTGCAGCTCGGGGTAGCCGCCGGGCAGCCAGCAGGCGTCGCAATCCTCGGGCGGCGGCGCGTCCTCCAGCGGGGAGAAGGGCACCAGCGCGGCGCCGGCCTGCCGCCAGCCCTCGGCGATGTGGGGGTAGAGGAAGCTGAAGGCGGCATCCTCCGCCACGGCCACGCGCTGGCCCGGCGGCGGCAGCGGGCGGGCGGCGGCGGCGGGCGGCACGGCCAGGGGTGCGGCGTCGGCCAGGATCGCCTCCAGGTCGAGATGCGACTCGGCGAGGTCGGCCAGCCGCTCCAGCAGCCCCGGCAGGTGGCCCAGCTCGCGCGCCTGCACCAGCCCCAGATGCCGCTCCGGCAGGGCGATGGCGTCCTCGCGCGGCAGGGCGCCCAGCACCGGCAGCCCGGCCGCGGCGATGGCCTCGGCCGCGCCGCGGCGGTGCCGGGGGCTGGCCACGCGGTTCAGCACCACGCCGCCCACCCGCACATCCGGCCGCAGCGTGGCGAAGCCATGCGCCACCGCGGCGGCCGATTGCGACTGGCCGGAGACGTCGAGCAGCAGCAGCACCGGCAGGCCGAGCCGCGCGGCGAGGTCGGCGGCGCTGCCCTGGCGGCCGGGCGCGCCCCCCGCGCCGTCGAACAGCCCCATGGCCGATTCGACCAGCAGCAGGGAGAGCCCCTCCGCCGCCGCGCGCGCCGTGGCGTCGAGCAGCGGCCCCGGCATGGCCCAGCTGTCCAGGTTGCGGCTGGGGCGGCCGCAGGCGGCGGCGTGGAAGGCGGGGTCGATGTAGTCGGGGCCGGATTTGGCGGCGCCCACGGCCAGGCCGCGCCGGCGCAGGGCGGCCAGCAGCGCCAGGGTCAGGGTGCTCTTGCCGGCGCCCGAGCGGGGTGCCGCGACGATCCATCCATGCGTGGTCATGCGCCTGCTCCAGCCCCGCGCCGGGCGCCGGAGGGCCAGGAGGCGGGGTGGCGCGGCTTAGCACGATTCGGCGCCGGTGCCTGCCATCCGGCGGCGCGGCCTGATGCACCGGGAACACAGTGCAGACGCCAGCGCAGCAATATGGCGTAACAACTTGATTTCGCAAACGCACAATCGGCGGGCCGGGGCGTTCTCTCCCTTGCCCTGGTCCAGGCCGGCACGGTATTCCAGCGCCGGGCACCACCGCGCCGCAGCCCTGATGCCTTCCGGCCGTTCCGGCCCCGCCGCTCCCCGTTCCGGGCGCGCCCGGGCGGGGGCCGGAGCCGGCATCCGGTCGCGGTGCCTCCCTGCCCGGGGCGGGAACCGGACCGGGACACGGGCACGGCCACGCCCGCCCGCGCCATTCCAGTTTTCCGCAGCCAGTCCGCGGCAGTCACCGCGCGCAGTATCAAGAACGGAGAGGAGATGGGTATGGTTCAGCGCCACCCGCTTCCAGACATGCGCCCGACCACCTCCCTCGCCGGGGCGTCGTCCAGCAGGGTCCGCCGTGGCCTGGCGGGGTTGCTCATGCTCAGCACCCTGTTCGCCTCCACCGCCGCGATGGCCGCGCCCTTCCGCTGCGCCGATCCTGAGGCGCAGGCGATGTTCGAGCTCTCGGCCCTGAAGACGGAGCTGATGGTCGTCGCCACCACCTGCGACACCGAGAAGCCCTACAACGACTTCATCACCCGCTACCGCTCGACGCTGAGCAGCAACGACATGGCGGTGATCCGGCACTTCACCGGGCGCGACCGCCGCGCCGGGCAGCGGGCGAACGACACCTTCATCACCAACCTCGCCAATGCCCGCGCCCAGGAAGCCAACCGCATCGGCGCCGATTTCTGCGCCCGCAACGCGCGGCTGTTCGAGGAAGTGATGGCCCTGCCCTCCGCCACCGAGCTGGCGCCCTACGCCGCCGCCAAGGACCTGCTGCCGGCCACGCTGGGCAGCTGCGTCTCCAGCGCCTCGGCGCCCGCCGCCCCCGCTCCCACCCGCCGGGCTTCCCGCTGATGCGCCTTCATGCTGCCTGGGCCGCGCTGGCCCTTCCGGCCCTGCTCGCCGCCTGTGCCCAGCCCCAGTCCGGCCCGGCCGCCCTGCAATCCAAGCGGCCGATCTTCGCCGCCGACCTGCAGGGCGCCGCGCAGCTCTGCACCGTGCAGGACGAGCCGAAGCTGGTCGATGCCCAGCAGACCGACGTGCCGATGACGGTGCGCAACGATGGCGGCTGGTGCGCCGTGCGGGTCTCCCGCCCCGGGCCGGAGCCGTTCGATGCCGGGCTGCTGACCAGCCGCCCGTCGCGCGGCCGCGTGCATGTGCACAGCGTGGGCGACTGGACGCGCATCGACTACACGCCGGACCCCGGCTTCTCGGGCGCCGACAGCTTCGTGGTGCGGCTGCTGCCCGGCTCCACCAGCGTGAAGGTGAACGTGACGGTCGAGCCCGGCGCCGCGGCGGCGACGCCGGCCGCCGTCACGCCGCGCGTCACGGCGCCGCCGGCCACCAGCACCGCCCCGGCGCGCAGCACGGCGCCCGCCCGCAGCACCACGCCGGCGCGCAGCACCACGCCCACCCGCCGCGCGCGCTGACACGGATGCTCTGACACGGATCGGGCCGGGGAAGGCCCGATCCTCTCCCGGCCCGGTCCTCTACCGGTCCTGCCGCCTGCGCCCTGCCGCCTACCCGGCCAGCCGCTCCGCCGGGATGGCCATGTAGACGCGGCGGAACCCCTTCTCCTCGCGCCGCTCCAGCTCGGCGAAGCCCAGCCGGGCGTAGAAGGCGAGGTTGCGCTCCATCCGCTCATTGGTCAGCAGCCGCACCTCGGGCAGGCCGCGGCGCAGCGCCTCCCCGCCCACGAAGCGCATCAGCGCCCGGCCGAGGCCGGCCCGCTGCCGCGCCGGATCGACCGCGACGTTCTCCAGCCAGAGATGGCTGCCGGCCACCTCCAGCACCAGCAGCCCGGCCAGTCCGCCATCCTCCGCCTCCAGCACCCAGGCCTGGCCGGCGGCGATGCGGGCGGCGTAGTCGTCGTCCATCGGCGCCGGGCGGCGGCCGATGACGGGCAGGTAGGCGGCATAGGCCCGCCCCACCAGGGCGGCGAGGGCCTCCGCCTCCTCCGGCCGGGCGGGCCTGAGCGGCGGGAGGCTCACACCGCCGTTCCGCCGATGGTCAGGCCGTTCATCTTCAGCGTCGGCTGGCCGACGCCCACCGGCACGCCCTGCCCCTGCTTGCCGCAGGTGCCGATGCCGGGGTCGAGCGCCATGTCGTCGCCGATCATGGAGACGCGGGTCAGCGCCTCCGGCCCGTTGCCGATCAGCATGGCGCCCTTCACCGGCGCGCCCACCTTGCCGTCCTCGATCAGGTAGGCCTCGGACATCGAGAAGACGAACTTGCCGCTGGTGATGTCCACCTGCCCGCCGCCGAAATTCACCCCCCAGATGCCGCGCTTGACGCTGGCGAGGATCTCCTCCGGCGGCGTGTTGCCGCCCAGCATGACGGTGTTGGTCATGCGCGGCATCGGCGCGTGGGCATGGCTCTGGCGGCGGCCATTGCCGGTGGCGGCCACGCCCATCAGCCGGGCGTTCTGCCGGTCCTGCAGGAAGCCGGTCAGGATGCCGTCCTCGATCAGCACGGTGCGGCCGGAGGGGGTGCCCTCGTCATCCACCGTCAGGCTGCCGCGCCGGTCGGGGATGGTGCCGTCATCGACCACCGTGATGCCGGGCGCGGCGATGCGCTGGCCGAGCAGCCCGGCGAAGGCCGAGGTCTTCTTGCGGTTGAAGTCGCCCTCCAGCCCGTGGCCGATCGCCTCGTGCAGCAGGATGCCGGGCCAGCCGGGGCCGAGCACCACCTCCATCTCGCCGGCCGGGGCGGGGATGCTGTCGAGATTCAGCACCGCCTGGCGCAGCGCCTCGTCCACCGCCGCCTTCCACACCGCCTCGCCCACCACGCGGCTGTAGCCGAAGCGGCCGCCGAGGCCGTGGCTGCCGGTCTCGCGCCGCCCGCCCTGCTCCACCACCACCGAGACGTTCAGCCGCACCAGCGGGCGGAGGTCGGCCACCCGCTCGCCGCCGGCGCGCAGCACCTGCACCGCCTGCCACTCGCCGGTCAGGCTGGCCATCACCTGCGTCACGCGGCTGTCGCGGCCGCGGGCATAGGCGTCGATCTCCGCCAGCAGCGCCGTCTTGGCCGGGAATTCCAGGGCCGAGAGCGGGTTGGCGTCGTCGTAGAGGCGGGCGTTGGTGGCGCGCGGCGCCACGGCGAGATGGCCGGAATGGCCGGCCGCCACGGCGCGCACCGTGGCGGCGGCGCGGGCCAGCGCGGCCTCCGAGATCTCGCCGCCATGCGCGTAGCCGGCTGCCTCGCCGGCCACGGCGCGCAGGCCGAAGCCGCGCGTGGCGTCGAAGCTGGCGGAGCGGATGCGGCCATCGTCGAGGCTGATCGCCTCGCTCTCCACATATTCCAGGAACAGCTCGCCATCCTCGGCGCCGGAGAGCGCCTCCGCGAGCTGGCGCTCCGCCGCGGTGCGGTCGAGGTCGCGGAAGAACAGCCGGTCGGTGGTCTCGATTGCGCTCATTCCGTCTGCTCCTGTTGTTGTTCCGCCGCCTCGAGCCGCAGCCGCGCGACGGTGCCCAGGCCCCGCGTGCTCTCCAGGGCCAGCGTGGCGCCCATCGACTGCGCCAGGGCGCGCGCCAGGTAGAGGCCCAGCCCCGATCCGGCATAGCGCCGGGCATGGGTGGTTTCCAACTGCACGAAGGGCTCGAAGGCCCGCTCAAGCTGCCCCGGCTCGATGCCGATGCCGTTATCGGCGATGCGTACCTCCACCCCGCCATCCGGCAGGAGCGCGGCGCCGATCCGCACCGCGCCGCCCTGCGGGGTGAACTTCACCGCGTTGGAGAGCAGGTTGAGCAGCACCTGGCGCAGCCGCCGCTCATCGGCCAGCACGCGCGGCAGGGCCGGCAGCGCCTCCACCGAGAGCGCGACGCCGCCGGCCTCGGCACCGTTGCGCATCAGCCGCACCGCGCCCTCCAGCACGCTGGCCAGGTGGAGCGGGCGGGTCTCGGCCGCCAGCGTGCCGGTGCCGGCCTTGGCCACCTCCAG
This sequence comes from Teichococcus aestuarii, assembly GCF_042651065.1. Taxonomy (NCBI): domain Bacteria; kingdom Pseudomonadati; phylum Pseudomonadota; class Alphaproteobacteria; order Acetobacterales; family Roseomonadaceae; genus Roseomonas; species Teichococcus aestuarii. The sequence continues at coordinate 43,320 of NZ_JBHSCH010000026.1, read as the reverse complement.
GATCTCGTCGATCAGCGAGAGCAGGTGGCGGCCGGCCTCCAGGATGGTGCCGGCGAACTCGGCCACGTGCGGCCCCTGCGGCTCGGCCTGCAACGCCTCCGAGAAGCCGATCACGGCGTTCAGGGGGGTGCGCAGCTCGTGGCTCATGGTGGCCAGGAAGCGGCTCTTGGCAGCGTCCGCCTCCTCGGCCAGGGCGCGGGCATGCTCGATGGCGGCACGCACGCGCCGCTCCTCGGTCACGTCCGTGTAGGTGCGGACATAGCCGCCATCCGGCGTCGGGTCGGTGGTGATCTCGAGCACCGAGCCATTGGGGCGGATGCGGCTGTAGCGGTCCAGCCGCGGCACCAGGTTGACCGCGCGGCTGGTGTAGAGCTCGTCCGCGGCCGCGCCGGTGCCGAACTCGCCGGTCTCGTACTGCCGGCGGCGCAGCACCGCGAGCGGCGTGCCGGGCGCCATGTCCTCGGGCCGCAGCCCGATCATGCGCGCCGCCAGGGCGTTGGCGGCGACGACCTTGTGCTCGGCGTCGAACAGGCAGACGCCATGGCGCATGCTGTCGAGCATGGCCTGCAGCAGGCTGGCGCGCTGCTGGGCGGCCGCCTCGGCCCGCCGCAGGGGCGTGACGTCGCTCACCACCGCGATGTGCCCGCCATCGGGCAGCATCGCGCCATGCGTGCTGACCACGGTGCCGTCGGGCCGGGTGCGCTCGCGGCCCGTGGGGCTGAACGCGAACTGGCGGCGGAACACCATCTCGGCGGTGACGCCCGGCCCGTACTCGCCCTGCGCCTCGCGGCGGCGGCAGATCTCCATCAGGTGCTCGCCCACCCGCAGCTCGGCGCCCTTCAGCAGGCGCTGATAGGCGTCGTTGACCATGCTCAGCCGCCGGTCGGGCCCATAGACGCAGACGCCGTGCGGCAGCGCCGCCAGCACGCCGTCCAGAAGGGCGGCGCGGCGGGTGGCCTCGTTGCGCGCCTGCTGCAGCTCCGTCACGTCCTGCAGCGAGACGAGGAAACCGCCCTCCGGCGTCGGCTGGCTGATGGAGCTGATGGCGCGGCCATCCGGGCGCTGGCGGACCTGCTGGTGCGGCCGGCTGCGGTCGATGGCCATGCGCTGCTGCCGCAGCGTCTCGGCCAGCTGCGGCTCCATGGCCTGGTGCAGCGCCATCTGGTCGAACACCGCCTCGAAGGTCATGCCGAGCCGCAGCGTGCCGGGCGGCATCTCCAGGATCCGCTCATAGGCCTCGTTGAACAGCACCAGCCGGGCCTGGGCGTCGTAGAGGCCGATGCCGGAGGGGTGGTAGCGCAGGGCGTGGTCGGTCAGCCGCTCCCGCAGGTGGCTGGTCTCCAGCGCCCGGCGGTGCAGGGTGACGTCGACCACCAGGCTGATCCAGCCGCCATCCGGCAGGGGCTCGGAGAGCAGGTCGAACCAGCGGCCATCGGTGGTGCGGGCGGTGCGGCGCAGCCTCTGGTTGCGGTCCGCCGCCAGGGCGGTGGCCGTCTGCGCCTCCGGGTCGCCCGGCCCGTACAGGCCGCTATAGGCGATGAGCCGGATGATGTCGGCCACCGCGCGGCCTTCCAGCGGCGGCTCGGGGGTCATGCCCAGCACGTCGTAGGCGGCCGCGTTGGCCATGGCCAGCCGCCCGGTCCCGTCGAAGACGAAGACGGCGGCGGGCAGCGCCCGCAGCACCGCCAGGGGCAGATCGCCCGGCGCCATGCCCTGGCTCATGGTGGTCGGCTCATGGAGATGCTCATCGGGCGGCCATGCGGGGCGGCCGCAGGGCGTGCAGCGCCACCAGCGCCGCGGTGAGGACGCCGACGGCCACGGTCTGGTGCAGCGTGCCGAGCCAGACCGGCACCACCATCACCAGGGTGGCGACGCCCAGCACGTATTGCAGCGCCACCACCCCGCCCAGCGCCAGCACGGCGCCGCGGGCGAAGCCGGCCGGCAGGGCGCGCGCGCCCCAGGCGGCTGCGGCCAGCGCCGCCACGCCCGCCAGGGTGGCCAGCAGGCGGTGGTTGAACTGCACGGCGGCGATGTTGGTCGTCAGGTTGTGCCAGAAGGGGGAGAGCTGGGCATAGCCCTCGGGGATGAGCTGGCCGTCCATCAGCGGGAAGGTGTTGTAGGTGAGGCCGGCGCGCAGCCCGGCGACGAAGCCGCCCGCCAGCATGGCCAGCACCACCAGCCCGGCCGTGGCGTGCACCAGGCGGCGCAGCCCGGCGGGCTGGCGGGGCCCGGTGCGCTCCGGCCGCAGCAGGCCGAGCGCCGTCCAGAGCACCATGCCGTAGAGCACCAGGGCGAGGCCCAGATGCAGCACCAGCCGGTAGGGGGAGACGGCGGTGCGGTCCGCCTCGAAGCCGGAGGCGACCATGAACCAGCCCACCGCCCCCTGCAGCCCGCCCAGCGCGAACAGCAGCAGCAGGCGCGGCTTCAGCCCGGCCGGGATGCGCCCGCGCACCCAGAACCAGAGCAGCGGCAGCAGGAAGGCGAGGCCGATCATCCGCCCCCAGAGGCGGTGCGCCCATTCCAGCCAGAAGATCTGCTTGAAGCCCTCGATCCCGAAGCCGCGGTTGACCAGCTCGTATTGCGGGATCGTGCGGTAGAGGTCGTAGAGGCGCTGCCACTCGGCCTCGGAGAGCGGCGGCAGGGCGCCGGAGAGCGGCGCCCATTCCATGATGGACAGGCCCGAGCCGGTGAGGCGCGTGGCGCCGCCCAGCGCCACCATGGCCCAGATCAGGCCGGCGACGCCGAGCAGCCACCCGGCGATGGCGCGGCGGCTGTCCTGGCGGGCGGAATGTGGGGGGTGCGGATCGAAAGGCATGGCGCGCCACTCTAGCATAGGGTTTCTGGCAGAGGTGGTCCGCCAGGACGCATTAGCAATGCAGCGGGGCGGACCCGCGACGGCTTGTCGGCCCCGCCCATGGCTGCTACCCCGCGCGCCCATGCCGGACCATCCGCGCACCGCCGCAGCCGAAAGCACCGGCATGAGCCCTGCCGACCCCCTCCTCTCCGTCGTCGTCCCCGTGCGGAACGAGGCGCCCAACATCGCGCCGCTGGTGGCCGAGATCGGTGCCGCCCTCTCCGGCGTGCCGCACGAGATCATCTATGTGGACGACGGCTCGACCGACGCCACGGCCGAGGCGCTGGCCGGCCTGCGGGCCACGGTGCCGGCGCTGGTGGTGCTGCGGCATGCCGTCTCCTGCGGGCAGTCGGCCGCCATCGTCACCGGCGTGCGGGCCGCGCGCGGCGCCTGGATCGCGACGCTGGACGGCGACGGGCAGAACGACCCGGCCGACATCCCCGCCCTCTGGGACTATGCGCAGGCGCATGGCACGCCCGGCCAGCCGCCGCTGATGGTGGCGGGCTGGCGCGTCAACCGGCGCGACAACCAGGTGAAGCGCCTCTCCAGCCGCCTCGCCAACGGCATCCGCGCCCGGCTGCTGGGCGACGCCACGCCGGACACCGGCTGCGGCCTGAAGCTGTTCCCGCGCACGCTGTTCCTGAGCCTGCCAGCCTTCGACCACATGCACCGCTTCCTGCCTGCCCTGGTGCTGCGCCAGGGCGGGCGGGTGGTGAGCCGCCCGGTGAACCACCGCCCCCGGCTGCGCGGCCAGTCCAACTACGGCACGCTGGACCGACTGGCGGTGGGCGTCACCGACATCCTGGGCGTGATGTGGCTGCAGCGCCGCTGGAAGCGGCCGCAGCTCCTCGCCGCCCCGCCGGCATCAACGACGGCCTCATCGCCAGCCTCATCGCCGGCCTCATCGCTGGCCGCCACGCCCGAATGAGCCCGCAGGGGCCCGCCGCCCGCCGCAGCCCCTTCGCCGCGCTGGGGCGCATGCTGCTGCTGGCGGCCGGCCTCGCGCTCGGCGGCTGGCTGCTGCGCGAGCTGGGCGGCGCCCCGGGCGGCGCCCAGGCCGAGGCCTGGGTGCGCCGCTTCGGCCTGGAGCAGACGCTGTGGGGCGAGGCCGCCTTCCTGCTGGTGGGCACGCTGGCGGCGGCGGTGGGCGTGCCCCGGCAGGCCATCGCCTTCCTCGGCGGCTATGCGCTGGGGCCGTGGCCGGGGCTGGCGCTCTCGATGCTGGCGCAGGTGCTGAGCTGCGCCGCCGCCTATGGCTGGGCCCGCATGGTCGGGCGCGGCTGGGCGGAGCGGCGCCTGGCCGGCCGCTTCGGCCGCCGCCTGCGGCCGCTGCGGGACGCGCTGGCGGCCAGCCCCTTCGGCGCCACCCTGGCGCTGCGGCTGCTGCCGGTGGGCAACAACCTGGCGCTGAACCTGCTGGCCGGCCTCTCCGGCCTTCCCGCCCTGCCCTTCCTGGCCGCCTCGGCGCTGGGCTACGTGCCGCAGACCGCCATCTTCACCCTGGCGGGCGCCGGCGTGGCGGTGGAGCGCAGCTCGCAGCTGGTGCTGGCGGGGGTGCTGTTCCTCGGCTCGGCGCTGATCGGCGTGCTGCTGCTGCGGCGGCACCGCGCCGGGCGCGCCATGGAGGCGGAGGAGGGCTGAGCCCTCAGCGCCGCCCGCCGGCGATGCGCCGCGCCTCCGGCAGGGCGCGCAGCCGGGCCATGGAGAGGATGCCGAGCAGCGGCCCCGGCACCAGCACCAGGAAGGCCCATTGCCAGCCGCCCAGCGCCCCGGCGGCCAGCGGCAGCGCCCAGATGGCCAGCGCCGTCAGCCCGAAGCCGAGGCCGAGCTGCGCGGTGAGCGCGGTGCCGACCAGCGCCGGGTCGCCCACCTCCGTCACCACCGCCGAGAACTGCGCCGAATCGGCGATCACCGTGGCGCCCCAGAGCAGGCCGATGGCCAGCAGCAGCCAGGCCGGTCCTGGCCAAGCGAAGCCGATCAGCCCGGCGCAGCCGCCCGAGACCGCCATCAGCCCGATGGTCAGGGTGGTGCGGCCCAGCCGGTCGGCCAGCCATCCGGCCAGCACGCAGGCCGGCGCGCCGGCGGCGACGATGAGGAAGGTGAGCAGCGAGGCATCGCCGCCGGTGGCGCCGGGCCGGGCGGCGAGGAAGGCCAGCATCCAGCTCCACATCGCGTAGAGCTCCCACATGTGGCCGAGATAGCCGCCGGTGGCGAGCAGCACCGCCCGGTTGCCCAGCGCCTGGCGCAGCCGCGCCGGCTCGAACCGCGCGCGCGGGAAGGGGTAGGGTCCCTCGCGCAGGAACAGCAGCACGCCGACGCCCCCCGCCAGCGTGGCGGCGCTGGCCGCCAGGATGACGCCCTGCCAGGGCAGCCCGCCCCCCGCATTCACCGCGTGCGGCAGCGCCGAGCCGAGGGTGAGCGCGCCGATGACGCTGCCCAGCGCCACGCCGCGCCCGCTCCGGAACCAGGTGGCGACGAGCTTCAGCGCCGGCGGGTAGAGGCCGGCCATCAGCACGCCCGTGGCGACGCGCAGCGCGATGGCGCTGCCCGGCCCCGGCGCCGCCAGCAGCGCCAGGTTGGCCAGCGCCGCGCCGAGGGCCGAGGCGGCCATCAGCGTGCGCGGCGGCAGCCGGTCCGGCAGGCCGGTGAGTGCGGCGCCCAGCGCGCCCAGCACGAAGCCGAGCTGCACGGCGATGGTGAGCCACCCCGCCACCGCCTCCGAGACCGCCCAGAGCGCGCGCAGCTGCGGCAGCACCGCGGCGGCGGAGAACCAGGTGGTCATGCAGAGCACGACGCAGCCGCAGAGCGCGAGCAGCACGCGGGTGCGCCCTTCCGGCGCGGGGGAGGCTGTCATGGTGGGCGGGGCCTTGCGCGTTTCCTCAGGCCCTGCGGTGTGCCGCAGCCGGCGGCGGGCGGCAACGGCCGCCCGCCTCCCTCAGCCCTGCCCGGCCGAGACGGCGCTGACCAGCGCCAGGAGCTCCTGGCCCGGCCGCAGCCCCAGCCGCGCCACCGCCTCGCGCGTCACCCGCGCCAGCAGCAGGCTCTCGCCCACCGCCAGCCGCAGGAAGCATTCCGCCTCGCCCAGCGCCTCCACCGCCCGCAGCGTGGCGGGCAGCGCATTGCCGAGCGAGAGGGTGGAAGGCAGGGTTCCGGCCAGCGCGCCGCCGGGCAGCGCCACCGCCACGTCCCGCGCCCGCACGCGCAGCCGCAGCGCCGCGCCCACCGGCGCATCCCGCCAGGAGATGGAGAGCCGCCCGCCGGGGAAGTCCAGCAGCGTCAGCCCGGCCGCGCGGTCCTGCGCCGCCACGCGGCAGGGCAGCACCACGCCGGCGTCGCGCCGCGCGGCCAGGAGGGGCAGGTCGGTGCGCGCGGTCAGCGCCGCCAGGGGGCCATGCGCCAGCACGCGGCCGCCCTCCAGCAGCACCAGCGTGTCCGCCAGCCGGTCCGCCTCCTCGATGGCGTGGGTGACGTAGAGCATGGGCAGGCCGGCGCGGTCGCGCAAAGCCTCCAGGAAGGGCAGCACCTCCTGCCGGCGGGGCGCGTCGAGCGCCGCCAGCGGCTCGTCCAGCAGCAGCAGGCGCGGGCGGGCCAGCAGGGCGCGGCCGAGCGCCACGCGCTGCTTCTCGCCGCCCGAGAGCCGCGCCGGGCGGCGGCCCAGCAGCCCCTCCAGCCCGAGCAGCGCCACCACCTCGGCGAAGCCCGGCCCCTCGGCGCCGCGGGGCGCGCGGCGCAGCCCGTAGCGCAGGTTCGACTCGACGGAGAGGTGGGGGAACAGCCGCCCCTCCTGGAACACCGTGGCGCAGCGCCGCCGCTCCGGCGGCAGGAACAGCCCGGCCGCCGTGTCGGTCAGCGGCGCGCCCGCCAGCGCCACGCGGCCCTCGGCCGGGCGCAGCAGCCCCGCCACCGCCGCCAGGATGCTGGACTTGCCGCTGCCCGAGGGGCCGAACAGCACCGTCACCCCCGCCGGCGCCGTGAATTCGGCCTCCAGCGCGAAGGCGCCCAGCCGGTGGCGCAGCGCGACCTCCAGCATCAAGCTTCGCGCCCGCTCATGGCCGGCCCAGCAGCCGCGCCAGCCGGCGCGAGAGCAGGTCGGCCGAGAGCAGCCCAGCGATGGCCAGCGCGAAGGCGATGCCCGCCAGCCGCGCCGCCGCCGCCTCGCCCCCCGGCACCTGGGTGGCGGTGTAGATGGCCAGCGGCAGGGTCTGCGTCTCCCCCGGCACGTTGGAGGCGAAGGTGATGATGGCGCCGAACTCGCCGAGCCCCGCCGCGAAGGCCACCACCGCGCCGGAGAGGATGCCGGGCGCCATCAGCGGCAGCGTCACCGTCAGGAAGCGGTCCAGCCGCCCGGCGCCAAGCGTCGCCGCCGCCTCCTCCAGCCCGCGGTCCAGCCCGTCCAGCGAGAGGCGGATGGCGCGGACGATCAGCGGGAAGGTCATCACCGCCGTGGCCAGGGCGGCGCCGGCGCTGGTGAAGGCCAGGCGGATGCCGAACCACTCGGCCAGCGGCGCGCCGAGCGGGCCGCGCAGGCCGAACAGCATCAGCAGCGCCCAGCCGGTGACGACGGGCGGGACCACCAGGGGCAGGTGCACCACGGCGTCGAGCAGCGTGCGGCCGGGGAAGCGGCCGCGCGCCAGGGCCAGCGCCACCAGGATGGCGGGGGGCAGGGAGAAGGCCACGGCGCGCAACGAGACGCTCAGCGAGAGGCGCACGGCCTCCCATTCCTCCGGCGTCAGCATCGGCGGCGCGCGTCCTTCCCGGGCCTCCCCACCCCCCTCATTCGGGCAGGGAGAAGCCGGCGCGGCGCCAGCCGGGCGCGGCCTGCGGGCCCTTCAGGAAGGCCAGCAGCGCCCCGGCGCCGGGGGCGGCCTCCCGCGTCAGGGCGAAGGGATAGGTGATGGGCGGGTGGCTGCCGGCGGGAAAGCGGCCGACCACCGCCACCCGGTCGCTCGCCGCCGCGTCGGTGCCGTAGACGATGCCGAGCGGCGCCTCGCCCCGCTCCACCAGCAGCAGCGCCGCGCGCACATTCTCGGCCCGCGCCAGCCGGGGGCGCAGCGCATCCCACAGGCCGAGCTGCGCCAGCGCCTGCTCGGCGTAGCGGCCGGCCGGCACATGCGCGGGGTCGCCCACCGCCAGCCGCCCGCCGGCACCCAGCCGCGCGGCGATGCCGGCCGGCGCCACCGGCGCCGGCTGGTCGGCCGGCGCCACCAGCACCAGCGTGTTGCCGAGCACCGGGGCGCGCGTCTCCGGCCGGATCAGGCCACGCTGCTGCAGGTAGTCCATCCAGGGCTCGTCGGCCGAGGCGAAGAGGTCGGCCCGCGCCCCCTGCCCGATCTGCCGCGCCAGCACCGAGGAGGAAGCGAAGGACAGGCGCAGCGGCGCCCCGCCCGCCGCCCGCCAGGCCGCGTCCTGCGCCTTCAGCGCATCCTGCAGGCTGGCCGCGGCGAAGACGGTGAGGGCGGCGGGCGCCTGCGTCTGGGCCTGGGCCTGGGCCTGGGCGGCGCGGCACGGCAGGAGGGCGGGAGCAGCCAGCAGGCTGCCGAGCAGGGCGCGGCGTTGCATGGGCGGCGACGTTATGTTCCGCCGGATACAACGGCAAGCCTGGAATGCGGCCCGCCCGCATGCTTTGCTGACCGCCATGGAACAGGGGCGGAACGGCGCGCCGCCGGCGGTGCGGCATCTGCGGGTGGCGGTGGTGGGCGCGGCGCAGCTCGGCCCCGGCAAGGCCGACCTGCTGCAGGCGGTGGCCGAGCTGGGCTCGATCAGCGCCGCCGGCCGCGCCACCGGCATGTCCTACGCCCGCGCCTGGCGGCTGCTGGAGGCGCTGGAGGCGGAGTTCGGCCAGCCCCTGGTGCAGGCCTCGCGCGGCGGCAGCAGCGGCGGGGGCGCGCGCCTCACCACGCTGGGCGAGGCAGTGCTCGGCGCCTACCGCCGCATGCAGGCCAAGGCCGAGGCCGCCGTGGCGCCAGAGGTGGAGGCGCTGCGCGCCCTGCTGCGGGCCACGGCCGCGGGCTGACGCGCGGATCTGTTTCCCCGTTCCGCCGTCGGCCATATAGTCGCCCGCGCCCCGCGACGAGCCTATCCGGCCAGGCGAAACCGACTGGAGACACCATGTCCGCCCTCAGGGTCACCTACCTGACGCTCCCCGACCAGGCCGGCGGCCTGCTGCTGAATGTCGGCGACCGCGTGATCTATCGCGGCGTGCGCAACATCATGCACGCCGCCATCGGCCCGCACCACGAGACCATCCGCTACCTCTCGGACCGCGAGCCGCTGCCGGCGGACACCGACATCGCCATCATCTGCGGCACGCCGCAGATCCTCAACTCCGGGACGGTCAGCCGCAACGTCGAGCGCATCGCCGAGGTGGCGGAGAGCGACGTGCCGGTGAAGATCAACCTCGGCGCCGGCGCCTTCTACTTCGACGCCTTCGGCGAGGACCGCCCGGCCGCCGACCGCGCCTTCGCCGAGCGCGTGCAGGGCGCGGGCTCCGCCGGCTACTACCGCCGCTATGGCGGCTTCGACCTCGTCACCTGCCGCGACATGGCGGGCGACGCGGTGTTCAACACCCTGGGCATCGCGCACCAGCCGATGCCCTGCCCCGGCTTCTTCTCGGCGCTGTTCGAGCCGCGCCCGCTGTTCCGCCGCAAGGAGCAGCTCGTCTCCGTGCTGAACGGCACGGCCAGCTTCTGGAACCGGGTGGATGCCGACGTCCACCTCTTCCTCCGCCAGCTGCACGAGGCCGACCCCAGCCGCATCTTCATCGCGCATGACGAGCAGGACATGCAGATGCTGGACGAGCTGGACATCCCGCATGTCGAGTTCGGCGACGCCGACAGCTTCATCCGCTACCTCGCCACCGCCGAGAGCCTGATCTCGCTGCGCGTGCATGGCGCGCTGCCGGCCTGGACGCTGGGACTGGACGTGACGCTGCTCGGCATCGACCGGCGCGCCCTGCTGGGCGAGGATTTCGGCGCACACTTCAACGTCGTGCCGCTGCGCAAGGATGCCGACTTCGCCTCCGTGCTGAAGCCCGGCCTGGGCCGCCCGCGGCAGACGGACGAGGAACGCCGCGCCTGGCTCTCCCGCCATCTCGGCCGCTACGTCTCGTTGATCCGCGACACGGTGCGGGGCAAGCTGGGCGCCGAGCCGCCGCCCGGCGTGCCGCTGCACGGCAGCGGCCTGCCGGAGCCGGCGGTGCCGGAGAAGCGCCCCTCGCAGGGCCGCTACTTCCGCAGCCTGTTCCACAGCCAGAAGCCGGACTTCCCGGTGGAGACGGAGCTGCTGCGCTCCGGCCAGGCGCACCAGCGGGAGAATGGCGCGCTGGTGGTGACCCTGTCCGACAAGGTCACCATCGCCTTCGGCCCCTATATCCGCATCCCGCGCGGCGCCTGGCTGCTGCGGGCGCGGCTGACCTTCGAGGCCGTTCCGCCCGCGCCCGAGCAGCCGGAGAACTCGATCCTGCCGGCGCCGCCGCGCGCCAAGATGTTTGATATCAAGATCATGAAGGGCGTGCCGGGGCGGGAGCTGGCACGGGTGACGGTGCCGGTGGCCGAGCTGAAGCCCGGCGCGGAGATGACGCTGGAGCTGCCCTTCGAGAACCCGAGCGACACGGGCGAGCTGGAGACGGTGTTCCAGATCCGCGGCGGCCCGCTGGAGGGGGCGGTGGTGCGCATCCAGCCGCTGCGGCTGCTGCGCCGCGAGGCCGCCCTGGCCGGCTGAGCCGGGAGGGAAAGGCGCGGGCGCGGGGAGGGGACCCCTCTCCGCGCCCTTCCTTACTTCTTCCCCCGCCCGCGCCCGCCGCGCTTCTTCTCCGGGTCATACCCTCCGCCCCCCGGCCCGAGCGGCTTCGGCTTCCATTCCCCCTTGCCGCCGCGCCGTGGCGCCGCCTCCTGCATGGAGCGGCCGGCGCGGTTCGGCTCCAGCGCCGGCGCGCCGAGGCCCAGCTCCAGGTTCTCCAGCCGCTTGATCTCGTCGCGCAGCCGTGCCGCGGTCTCGAACTCCAGATCGGCGGCGGCGGCGCGCATCTTGCGCTCCAGCTCGGCGATGCTGGCGCGCAGGTCCTTGCCGACGAACTCGACCGGCCCGTCCTCCTCCGCCGCCGTGGGCGCGACGGTGACGTAGTCCTGCTCATAGACCGATTGCAGCACGTCGCTGATCTGCCGGCGGATGGTCTGCGGCGTGATGCCGTGCTCGGCATTGTAGGCCTGCTGCTTGCTGCGGCGGCGGTCGGTCTCCTCCAGCGCGGCGCGCATGCTGTTGGTCATGCGGTCGGCGTAGAGCACCACGCGGCCCTCGGCGTTGCGCGCGGCGCGGCCGATGGTCTGGATCAGCGAGGTGGTGGAGCGGAGGAAGCCCTCCTTGTCGGCGTCGAGGATGGCGACGAGGGCGCATTCCGGGATGTCCAGCCCCTCGCGCAGCAGGTTGATGCCCACCAGCACGTCGAACACGCCCTTGCGCAGGTCGCGGATGATCTCGATGCGTTCCAGCGTGTCCACATCCGAGTGCAGGTAGCGCACCTTGATGCCGGCCTCGGTCATGTACTCCGTCAGGTCCTCGGCCATGCGCTTGGTCAGGGTGGTGACGAGCACGCGCCCGCCCTTGCCCATCACCGTGCGGCACTCGGCCAGCAGGTCGTCCACCTGGCCCTCGACGGGGCGGATCTCCACCGGCGGGTCGATCAGCCCGGTGGGGCGGATCACCTGCTCGGCGAAGGTGCCGCCCGTCCGCTCCATCTCCCAGCCGCCCGGCGTGGCGCTGACGAAGATGGTGTCCGGGCGGAAGCTCTCCCACTCCTCGAACTTCAGCGGGCGGTTGTCCATGCAGGAGGGCAGGCGGAAGCCGAACTCGGTTAGCACCGATTTGCGCGCGAAGTCGCCCCGGTACATGCCGCCGATCTGCGGCACCGTCACATGGCTCTCATCGACGACGAGCAGCGCGTTCTCGGGCAGGTACTCGAACAGCGTCGGCGGCGGCTGGCCGGGGCCGCGGCCGGAGAGGTAGCGGGAGTAGTTCTCGATGCCTTTGCAGGAGCCGGTGGTCTCCATCATCTCCAGGTCGAAGGTGGTGCGCTGCTCCAGCCGCTGCGCCTCCAGCAGCTTGCCCTCGGCGGTCAGCCGCTCCAGCGTCTGCTTCAGCTCCACGCGGATGTCGCGGATCGCCTGCAGCAGAGTCGGGCGCGGCGTCACGTAGTGGCTGTTGGCGTAGACGGCGACGCTCTCCATCTCGCCGGCGATCTCGCCGGTCAGCGGGTCGAACTCGCGGAGGCTGTCCACCTCGTCGCCGAACAGGGAGACGCGCCAGGCGCGGTCCTCGAGGTGCGAGGGCCAGATGTCCACCGTCTCGCCGCGCACGCGGAAGGTGCCGCGCTGGAAGGCGGCGTCGTTGCGGCGGTACTGCTGCTCCACCAGCGCCTTCAGCAGCTGCTCGCGCGCGATGCGCCCGCCGAGCTGCAGCTTGACCACCATGTTCGAGTACAGCTCGACCGAGCCGATGCCGTAGATGCAGGAGACGGAGGCGACGATGATGACGTCGTTGCGCTCCAGCAGCGCCTGGGTGGCGCTGTGCCGCATCCGGTCGATCTGCTCGTTGATCTGCGCGTCCTTCTCGATATAGGTGTCGGAGCGCGGCACATAGGCTTCCGGCTGGTAGTAGTCGTAGTAGCTGACGAAGTACTCGACCGCGTTCTCCGGAAAGAAGGACTTCATCTCGCCGTAGAGCTGCGCAGCCAGCGTCTTGTTCGGCGCCAGGATCAGCGTCGGGCGCTGCTGCGCCTCGATCACCTTGGCCATGCTGAAGGTCTTGCCCGAGCCGGTGACGCCGAGCAGCACCTGGTCCCGCTCCCCCTGCCTCAGCCCTTCCACCAGCTGCGCGATGGCGGTGGGCTGGTCGCCCGCCGGCTCATAGGGCGAGACCACCTGCAGCCGCCGCGTCTGCGGCGGGGCCGGGCGCTTGGGCGGCAGGAAGGGCGTGGCGGCGGGGATGATATGGTTCATGCGGGAATCACCGGATGCGCGGGATGGGCATGTGGGGCGCCGAGGAGCAGGATGCCAGCATCCGGAACACTCCATGAACAGGAGTGCGTGCACGGATTAGCCTTTCCCTGCTTTTAACATTTCCGTGATCAACTCATGATTTTTAAGGGATGTTAACCTTTCTCCGCGAAAACCTCGTGGGAAAACCGGGTGTGGGTGCGGCTGTCGTGCCCCGGACGTTAAAGGGGCACAGAATGTGCGCGGTGCATGTTTTCCAGGAAGCCGACCGGCTCAGCGCCGCCGAGATCGCCGCGCTGACGGCCGGCCTGCGTGCCCTGCCCGGGCGCTGGAGCCTGTTCCCCAGCGTCGGCTGCGACGGCGAGGTGACGCTGCTCGCCGCTCCCACCGCCTGGGCGGAAGAGGAGTGGTGCGTGATCATCCAGCGCTTCCCGCATGGCCTGCGCCTGCTGCTGAGCGTGGACGAGGCCCTGGAGACGCTGGGCACGGCGCCCGACGTGCCGGCGGCCATCCGGCTGATGGCCGAGGCGGCACAGCGCCATGCCCCGGTGCCTGCCTGAGCGGAGGCTGGCAGAAGGCACCGCCGGCGGGCGGTGCCGCGCCTCAGACCGCCGCCGCCGCCAGGATGCGGGAGACGTCGCCGCCCCATTCCGAACCATAGAGGCGCAGCCAGCGGTCGGCCTGGGTCTCGCCGCTTTCCACGATGCGCTCCAGCGGCGCCAGGTGGCGCTCCTCGCCGAGGCCCCGGGCGCGCAGCCCGTCGCGCGCGATGGCCACCGCCACATGCGCCAGCTCGCGCACCGTGGCGCCGCGGAAGGGCGTGGCCAGCCCCCCCTCCGGCACCGCCACGCGCAGCGCCTGCATCTCCGCCACGTCCCAGCCGCGCACCAGGGCGGCGGCGGCCTTCTGCGCCGCGTCGTCGTAGAGCAGGCCGGTCCAGAAGGCGGAGAGGGCCACCATCATCTCCGGGCTGCCGGCATCGGCGCCGCGCATCTCCAGGAAGCGCTTGAGGCGGACATCGGTGAAGACGGTGGTCACATGGTCCGCCCAGTCCCCCATCGTCGCCTCGATGCCGGGGTGGCCGGGCAGGCCGCGCGCCATGAAGTCGCGGAAGGTGGAGCCGGTGGCGTCGATCCACTGGCCCTCGCGCATCAGGAAGTACATCGGCACGTCGAGCACATGCTGCGCGAAGCGCTCGAAGCCGAAGCCCGCCTCGAACACCACGGGGGGGATGCCGGTGCGGTCCGGGTCCGTCTCGGTCCAGACGCGGCCGCGCAGGGTGCGCAAGCCGTTGGGCCGCCCCTCGCGGAAGGGGGAGTTGGCGAAGAGCGCGGTGGCCAGCGGCTGCAGGGCGAGGCTGATGCGCAGCTTCTCCACCATGTCGGCCTCGTCGCCGAAGTCGAGGTTCACCTGCACGGTGCAGGTGCGCAGCATCATGTCGAGCCCCATGGCGCCGACGCGCGGCATGTACTCCCGCATGATGGCGTAGCGGCCCTTCGGCATCCACGGCATGTCCTCCCGCCGGGCCAGCGGGTGGAAGCCGAGCGGCGCGAAGCCGAGGCCGAGCGGCGCGGCCACCTCCCGCACCTCGCGCAGATGGTCCTCGAGCTCCGCCGCGGTGCCGTGCAGGTCCTTGAGCGGCGCGCCGGAGAGCTCGAACTGCCCGCCTGGCTCCAGGCTGACCGAGGCATCGCCGCGCTTCAGCCCGATCGGGTTGCCGCGGTCCAGGATCGGCTCCCAGCCCATGCGCTCCAGCCCCTCCAGCATGGCGCGGATGCCGCCCGGCTCGTAGGGCGGGGGGGAGAGGTCGTCGCGGCGGAAGCCGAACTTCTCGTGCTCGGTGCCGATGCGCCAGGCTTCGCGCGGCTTGCTGCCTTGCGCGAACCATTCCGCCAGCTGCCGCACGGATGTGATCGGCGTGAGATCGGCCTCGCCGGGATTCGACATGGTCACCTTCCATATGCCCGGGGCCCGGGGCGCAAAGTGCCCGGCGTGGCTGGCGTGCAGGAAAAAAGCTCAGGAGGGAGCGGCCCAGTCCCCCGCCAGTGCCTGAAGCACGGCGAGGCCCCCGACCGCTGCCGTCTCGGCCCGCAGGATGCGGGGCCCGAGCGCGGCCGGTGAAACAAAGGGTCGCCGGCGCACCGCGTCAAGCTCCGGCTCCGTGAATCCACCTTCCGGCCCGACGAGAAGCCCGATCGGCGGCGCCTTTCCCTGCAATACCACGCTGAGCGATGGTGCTTTGCCGCGCGCATCCCCCACCAGCAGGGGGGCGCCGTCCCAGGCATCGAGCGCCGCGTGCAGGTCGAGCGGGGGGGCGATCTCCGGCAGGTCCAGCCGCTCGCACTGCTCCGCCGCCTCGCGGGCGATGGCGCCGAGCCGCTCCAGGTTCACCCGCCCCACCACGCAGCGCGCGGTGAAGACGGGCTGGATGCGCCGCACGCCGAGCTCCGTGGCCTTCTCCACGATCCAGTCCATCGCGTCGCGCTTCACCGGCGCCAGCAGCAGCCGCAGGTCGGGCGAGGCGGCCTGGGGGCGGGCCTCGGCCTCGGGGCGGAAGCTCACCTTGTCCTTGCGCAGGGCGGCGATGCTGGCGCGCCACTCGCCGTCCCGGCCGTTGAACAGCAGCACCGGGTCGCCCTCCCGCTTGCGCATCACCTGGCCCAGATAGTGGCCCTGGCCGGGCAGCCCCGGCAGCTCGGCATCCGCGCCCAGGGCGGCTTCGACATACAGGCGTGGGATGGACATGGCGCCCTCCGGCGAGGCTTATAGAGACGTGAACACGCACACCGATATCCGCGCCCGCAGCTGGGTCGCGCAACTCCCCGAGGGCTGGCAGCCCTTCGCCCTGCTGATGCGGCTGGACCGGCCCATCGGTGCCTGGCTGCTGTTCCTGCCGGCGCTCTGGGCCTTCGCCCTGGCGGCGCCGGGCTGGGGGGTGGGCGTGGCGCTCATCCTGCTGTTCGGCATCGGCTCCGTGGTGATGCGCGGCGCGGGCTGCGTCGTCAACGACCTGTGGGACCGCGACCTGGACCGGCAGGTGACGCGCACCGCCGGGCGCCCGCTCGCCTCTGGCGCCGTCTCGCCGCGGCAGGCGCTGGCCTTCCTCAGTGCGCTGCTGGCGCTCGGGCTGATCATCCTGGTGCAGCTCAACGGGCTGTCCATCCTGCTCGGGGTCGTCTCGCTGGTGCCGGTGGGGCTCTACCCGCTGGCCAAGCGCGTCACGGACTGGCCGCAGGCGGTGCTCGGCCTCACCTTCTCCTGGGGCGCGCCGATGGGCTACGCCGCCGCCACCGGCCGGCTGGATGCCCCCGGGCTGCTGCTCTACGCCGCCGCCTTCCTCTGGATCCTGGGCTACGACACCATCTACGCCCACCAGGACCGCGAGGATGACGCGCTGGTGGGGGTGCGCAGCAGCGCGCGCCGCCTGGGCGAGCGCACGCGGCCCTTTCTCGTCGCCTGCTATGGCGGTGCCGTGGCGCTGCTGCTGGCGGCCGGCTGGCAGGCGGGGCTGGGGCCGCTCTTCTACCCCGTGCTGCTGGCGCCGGCGGCGGTGCTGGGCTGGCAGGTGGCACGGCTCGACATCCACGACCCCGCCCGCTGCCTGCGCCTGTTCCAGAACAACCGCGAGGTGGGGCTGCTGATCGCCCTCGCCTTCCTGGCGGGCCGCCTGTGAGGCGCGATGACCCCCGGGATGATGGCGCCTTCATCGCCACCCACACCGCCATCGCCCGCCCGGCGCTGACGCCCGAGATCGAACTCCACCTCGCCACCGAGATCACGCCGATCTGGCAGGCCAGCGAGGACTGGCTGCGGATGCAGGGCATCGAGCCGCCCTTCTGGGCCTTCGCCTGGCCCGGCAGCCAGGTGCTGGCGCGGCTGATCCTGGATGGCACCATCCCCGTCGCCGGGCGGCGGGTGCTGGACTTCGCAGCGGGCGGCGGGCTGGCCGCCATCGCCGCCGCGCGGCAGGGCGCGCGCCTTGTGGAGGCCGCCGAGATCGACCCGCTGGCCATCGCCGCCATCCACCTCAACGCCACGCTGAACGGCGTGACCGTCGCCGCCGCCGAGGCGGATGTGGTGGGCCAGCCACGGCGCTGGGACACGGTGCTGGCGGGCGATGTCTGCTACGAGGCACCGATGACCGGGCACATCATGCCATGGCTGCGCCGCCTGGCCGCCGAGGGGGCGGAGGTGCTGCTGGCCGACCCCGGCCGGGCCTACCTGCCGAAGGACGGGATGGAGGCCATCGCCACCATGCGCGTGCCGACGACACGGGAGCTGGAGGATCGCGACTGGCGGGACGTGACGATCTTCAGGGTGAAGTGAAGCATTCTTCTTTTTCTGAAGAAAAAGAAACAAAAAGACTTTGTTCGTCTGGCGGTGCGCCAGCAACCCGCGCACCGCCAGACTGACAAAAGTTTTTTGGTTCTTTTTTACAAAAAAGAACCCTTCATGCCGCTTCGCTGAGTCCCCCGGCGGCGGCCACGACGCGCAGATGCGTGTCGGTCTCGCCGAACTGGTTCACCAGCATGGTCAGCCGCTTGAAGTAGTGGCCGGCCTTGTACTCCATCGTCATGGCGATGCCGCCATGCAGCTGGATCGCCTCCTTGCCGATCAACTCGGCCGAGCGGTTCACCAGCGCCTTGGCGGCGGCGATGGCCGGGCGGCGCACCGCCGGGTCCGGGTTCTCCGCCATCATCGCCGCGTACATCGACATGGAGCGCGCCTGCTCCAGCGCCACCAGCATGTCCGCCGCGCGGTGCTGCACCGCCTGGAAGCTGCCGATGGTGACGCCGAACTGCTTGCGCTGCTTCAGGTAGTCCAGCGTCAGCTCGTGCAGTGCCTCCATGGCGCCCACCGCCTCGGCGCAGAGCGCGGCGAGCGCCACGTCCACCACCCGCTCCATCAGCGCCAGCCCCTCGCCCTCGGCGCCGAGCAGTGCACCGGCGGGGAGCGCGACGCCCTCCAGCAGCACCTCGGCGGCGCGCAGCCCGTCCTGCGTCGGGTAGCCGCGGCGCGAGACGCCCTGCGCATCGGCAGGAACAACGAACAGGGAGATGCCGCCGCGGTCCCGCCGCTGCCCGGCGGTGCGGGCGGAGACGATCAGGTGCTGCGCGCTGTCGCCATGCAGCACCAGGCTCTTGGCGCCATCCAGCACCCAGCCGCCATCGGTGCGGCGGGCGGTGGTGGCGACATCGAACAGGTCGTCGCGCGACTGGCGCTCGATCTGCGCGAAGGCCAGGGTGGTGCTGCCCTCGGCGATGCCGGGGATCAGCGCCTCCTGCTGCGCCGCGCTGCCGCCGAGGCGCAGGAAGCCGCCGCCCAGCACCACGGTGGCGAGATAGGGCTCGACGGCGAGGCCACGCCCGATCGCCTCCATCACCGTCATCGTCTCGACGGCGCCGCCGCCGAAGCCGCCCTGCTCCTCGCTGAAGGGCAGGCCGAGCAGCCCCATCTCGGCATATTGCGACCACAGCTTCGGGCTGTAGCCCTGCGGGTTGTCCTGGTGGTGCTTCCGCTTCTCGAAATCGCCATAGGCGTCGGCCATCAGCCGGTCGACGCTCTCCTTCAGGAGGCGCTGTTCCTCGGTCAGATCGAAATCCATGAAACTCTCCTGTCTCAGAGGCCCCCTGTCAGAGACCGAGGAAGGCCTTGGCGATGATGTTGCGCTGGATCTCGTTCGAGCCGCCGTAGATCGACACCTTGCGGTAGTTGAAGAACTGCGGCGCCACGGCATCCGCCCAGTCCGGCCCCACGGGCGGCTCGTTGTGCGAGTGCCCCGGCATGGCGGCGGCATAGGGCCCGGCCACCGTCATCATCAGCTCGGTGGCCATCTGCTGGATCTCGGAGCCCTTGATCTTGAGGATCGAGGAGGTGGGGTCCGGCTTGTCGGCGGCGCGGTGGCGCTGCGCGGCGACCGCGCGCATCTGGGTGATCTCCAGCGCCTTCAGCTCGATCTCGGCCATGGCGACGCGGTGGCGGAAGCCCACATCGTCCCACAGCATGCCCTCGCCGGCCGGCGTCTCCTTGGCGCGCGCCTTGACCAGCGCCAGCTTCTCCTTCGAGAAGCCGACGCGGGCGATGTTGGTGCGCTCGTTGGAGAGCAGGAACTTGGCGTAGTCCCAGCCCTTGTTCTCCTCGCCGACGAGGTTCTCGACGGGCACCTTCACGTCGTCGAAGAAGACCTCGTTCACCTCGTGCCCGCCATCGATGGTGATGATCGGCCGCACGGTGATGCCCGGCGTCTTCATGTCGGCCAGCAGGAAGGAGATGCCCTGCTGCTTCTTCGGCGCCGCCGGATCGGTGCGCACGAGCAGGAAGATCCAGTCGGCGTGCTGGCCGAGCGTGGTCCAGGTCTTCTGCCCGTTGACGATGTAGTGGTCGCCCTCGCGCTTCGCCGTGGTCTTGAGGCTGGCGAGGTCGGAGCCGGAGCCGGGCTCCGAGAAGCCCTGCGCCCACCAGATATCCAGGCTGGCCGTGGCGGGCAGGAACTTCTGCTTCTGCTCCTCGCTCGCGAAGTTGGCGATGACCGGCCCGACCATGGCGACGTTGAAGGAGAGCGGCATCGGCACCGCGTTGAACTGCACCTCCTCCGTGTAGATGTAGCGCTGCACGGGGGTCCAGTCCTTGCCGCCCCACTGCACCGGCCAGTTGGGCGTGGCCAGCCCCTCGGCGTGCAGGATGCGGTGGGCCTGCGCGATCTCGTCGCGCTCCAGGTGGCGGCCCTCGCTCACCTTCTGGCGGATCTCGGCCGGGATCTTGCTGCGGAAGGTCGCGCGCAGCTCGTCGCGAAAGGCGATTTCCTCGGGCGTGTAGCGGAGTTCCATGGCGGCGTCCCCTCTCAGCAGATCTCGAACAGGCCGGCGGCACCCATGCCGGTGGCCACGCACATGGTGACGATGGCGCGCCTGGCACCGCGCCGCTTGCCTTCCAGCAGCGCATGGCCCACCAGCCGCGCGCCGCTCATGCCGAAGGGATGGCCGATCGAGATGGCGCCGCCATTCACGTTCAGCTTCTCCTGCGGGATGCCGAGCTGGTCGCGGCAGTAGATGGACTGCGAGGCGAAGGCCTCGTTCAGCTCCCACAGGTCGATGTCGTCCACCGTCAGGCCCTGGCGCTTGAGCAGGCGCGGCACGGCGAAGACCGGGCCGATGCCCATCTCCTCCGGCTCGCAGGCGGCGCTGGCGAAGCCGCGGAAGATGCCGAGCGGCTTCAGGCCCCGCCGCGCCGCCTCCTCCGCCGACATCACCACGCAGGCGCTGGCGCCGTCGGAGAGCTGGCTGGCATTGCCGGCGGTGATGAACTGGCCCTCGCGCACCGGCTTCAGCTTCGCCAGCCCCTCCAGCGTGGTGTCGGCGCGGTTGCCCTCGTCGCGGTCGAAGATCTTGGTCTGCTTCGACACCTCGCCCGTGGCCTTGTCCGTCACCGCGTAGGTGACTTCCATCGGCGCGATCTCGTTGTCGAACACCCCGGCCTGCTGCGCGGCGGCGGTGCGCTGCTGGCTGAGCAGCGCGAACTCGTCCTGCGCCTCGCGCGAGATGTTGTAGCGCTCGGCCACGAGGTCGGCGGTCTCGATCATGCTGTCGTAGAGATGTGGGCGGTGCTCGGCCAGCCAGGCGTTGCGCGCGGCGGCGCGGTCCACCTTCGGCACGGTCAGGCTGATCGATTCGAGGCCGCCGGCCACGGCGACATCCACGCCATCCACCATCACCCGCCGCGCGGCGTTGGCGATGGCATCGAGGCCGGAGGCGCAGAAGCGGCTGACCACCATGGCGGCCGTCTCCACCGGCAGGCCGGCGCGCAGCAGCCCGGCGCGGGCGATGTTGCCGCCCGTGGCGCCCTCGGGGTAGCCGCAGCCCAGGATCACCTCCTCCACCGCCGCCGGCTCCACCCCGGCGCGGGAGAGGGCATGGGTGATGGCGTGCGCCGCCATCTCGGCGCCGTGGGTGATGTTCAGGCTGCCCCGCGCCGCGCGGCCGATCGGCGTGCGGGCGGTGGAGACGATGACGGCTTCCCTCATACGGGCATTTCCTTGTGGGTTGTCTCTTGCGCCGCCGCTTCTTCCTCGCGGAGGCGGGCGGCCAGCAGCTTTCCGGCCGGGCTGCGCGGCAGGGCGGCGCGCAGTTCCAGCGCCGCGGGCATCTCGTGGCGGCCGATGCGGTCGGCCAGGAAGGCGCGCAGCGTCTCCAGCGTCAGCACCGGCGCCGTGTCGCGCAGCTTGACGAAGGCCTTGGCCGCCTGCCCCCGGTAGGGGTCCGGCACGCCGATGACGAGGCATTCCTCGACATCCGGGTGCTCGTAGATGGCCTGCTCGATCGCCGCCGGATAGACGTTGAAGCCGGAGGAGATGATCATGTTCTTCCGCCGGTCCACCAGCGTGAAGTAGCCGGCCTCGTCCATCCAGCCGAGATCGCCGGTGAGGAACCAGCCATCGCGGAAGGCGGCGGCGTTCTCCTCCATGCGGTTCCAGTAGCCGGGGAAGACATTGGGGCCGCGGATGGCGATCTCGCCATGCTCGCCGGGCGGCTGGGCGCGGGAAGGGTCGTCGAGCGCCACGACGCGCATCTCCACCCCCGGCAGCGGCAGGCCGATCATCCCGGCGCGCTTCGGGCCGTGGAAGGGCATTCGGCTGCCGGCCGGCCCCGTCTCCGTCATCCCCCAGCCGCCGCCGACGCGGAGCTTCAGCAGCGCCTCCAGCCTCTGCTGCACCTCGAAGGGCATCGGCGCCCCGCCCGAGGAGCATTGCCGCAGCGAGGAGAGGTCCCGCGCCTCGATGCCGGGCAGGTTGAGCAGGCCGATCAGCATGGTCGGCACGCCGGGGAAGATGGTGATGCGCTCGCGCTCGATGAGGTCCGCCGCCTGCGCGGCGTCGAAGCGCGGCAGCAGGATCTGCTCGTTGCCGTCGGCCAGGTGGCGCAGCAGCACGGCGGCCAGCATGTAGATGTGGAACAGCGGCAGCGCCCCCAGCACGCGCTGCGCGCCGGGCTCCAGCGTGTCCGTGTCGCGCCAGGCACGGTAGATGGAGACGGCGGCGGTGAGGTTGCGGTGCGTCAGCATCGCGCCCTTGGGCCGGCCGGTGGTGCCGCCGGTGTATTGCAGCAGCGCCACCGCATCCTCGTCCAGCACCGGCCAGGGCGTGCCGTCCGGCTCCGCCAGCGGCAGCGAACAAAAATCCGGCTGCGCCGGGGCCGGCGTGCCGCCCCATTCGGCTTCCGGCGCCAGGAAGGCGCGCTCCACCGCGCCTTCCTTCAGCAGCCGCAGCGCGTTGGGCAGCAGCGTCGGGAAGTCGGTGGTGACGAGCCAGCGGGCGCCGCTGTCATGCAGCTTGTGCAGTAGCTCGCGCGGCGCATCGAGCGGCGAGAGATGCACCACCCGCCCCCCCGCGCGCAGCACGCCGAAGAAGCAGGCGGGGTGCCACGGCGTGTTGGGCAGGTAGAGGGCCACCGCCTCGCCCGGGCGCAGCCCCCCGGCCAGCAGCCCGGCGGCCACGCGGTCGGCGAGCGCGCGCAGCCCCTCGAAGGAGAGCACGGCCTCGCGGTAGCGCAGCGCCGGGCGCGCGCCCCAGCGCGCCGCCGCCGCATCCAGCAGCGCCGGCAGGGTGGAGGTCTCGATAGGCGCGTCCCACCGCCCCTGGGGCGGGTAGGACGCCTCCCAGGGGTGGGGGGCGCGGGTCACCGGCGGCGCTTCGCTCAGGCGGCCTTCGCCTCGGCCTTCAGCCTGGCGAAGGAACCGCCCTCGGCGGCCAGCTTCGCCAGCAGCGGGGCGGGCTTGAGGCTGTCGTCGCCGGTCTGCGCCGCATAGGCGGCGAGGCGCTCGGCAACGTGCGCGAGGCCCAGCGCATCGGCATGGTGCATCGGGCCGCCGCGCCAGGCCGGCCAGTTGTAGCCATAGAGCCAGACCACATCGATGTCGCCGGGGCGGGCGGCGATGCCTTCCTCAAGGATGCGCGCGCCCTCGTTGATCATCGGGTAGATCAGCCGCTCGGCGATCTCCTGCTGGCTGATCTGGCGACGCTGGATGCCGAGCTTCTGCGAGACGCCCTCGATGATGCCCTGCACCTCGGCCGATTCCACGCCCGCGCGCGCGCCCTCAGGGTAGTCATAGTAGCCCTTGGCGGTCTTCTGGCCGAGGCGGCCGGCCTCGCACAGCGCGTCTGCCACGGGGGCGCTGCCGCCCGTCGCCTTGCGGATGCGCCAGCCGATGTCGAGCCCGGCCAGGTCGCCCATGGCGAAGGGGCCCATGCGGAAGCCGAAATCGGTCAGCGCCTTGTCCACCTGGGCGGGCGTCGCGCCTTCCTGCAGCAGGCGCTCGGCCTGCTGGGTGCGGCGCGCCAGCATCCGGTTGCCGACGAAGCCGTGGCAGACGCCCACCACCACCGGCACCTTGGCCAGCTTCTTGCCGATCTCCACCGCCGTCGCCAGCGCCTCGGGCGAGGTCTTCTCGGCGCGCACCACCTCCAGCAGCTTCATGACGTTGGCGGGGGAGAAGAAGTGCATCCCCAGCACGTCCTGCGGCCGGGAGGTGGCTGCGGCCATGGCGTTGATGTCGAGATAGGAGGTGTTGCTGGCCAGGATGGCGCCGGGGGCGATGTTGTCCAGCTTGCCGAAGATCTCCTTCTTCAGCTCCAGCTCCTCGAACACCGCCTCCACCACCAGG
The DNA here is from genome assembly GCF_042651065.1 of Teichococcus aestuarii. Taxonomy (NCBI): domain Bacteria; kingdom Pseudomonadati; phylum Pseudomonadota; class Alphaproteobacteria; order Acetobacterales; family Roseomonadaceae; genus Roseomonas; species Teichococcus aestuarii. The sequence goes on along the minus strand of NZ_JBHSCH010000026.1, from coordinate 19,821 downwards.
TCGGCGCCGGCGGCGGCCTCGAGGCCCACCTTGCCCTCGATCAGCCCCATGCGCTTCGCATGCGCCTCGGCGCTCAGGCTGCCGCGCTTGACCGAGGTGGCATAGATGCCGTCGATCCGCTTCAGGCCGCGCTCCAGCGCCGCCGTCTCGGTCTCGATGATCGTCACCGGGATGCCGGCATTGGCGAAGGCCATGGAGATGCCACCCCCCATGGTGCCGGCGCCCAGCACCGCGACGCGCGCCACCTTGCGCGGCTGCGTGCCGCGCGGCAGGCCGGGGATGTGCGCCGCCGCGCGCTCGGCGAAGAACACATGGCGCAGCGCCAGGCTGCGCGGGTCGTCGCGCAGCTGGGTGAAGAAGGCGCGCTCGCCGGCGAGGCCCTGCTCCAGCGGCATCTCGAAGGCGTTGCGCACGGACTGCACGATGGCCGCCACCTGCGGCTCCTCGGCGGCGCGCTTGGCCAGCTTCTGCGCCGCCGCCTCGAAGGCCTCGCGGGCGCCGGGGGCGGTCAGGCGGTCATCCCGCACGTTCAGGCGCGGCGGCAGGGGCGCCGCGGCCAGCGCCCGCACCTTGGCCTTGGCGGCGGCGATCAGGTCGCCCTCCTCCAGCGCATCGGCGAGGCCCATCGCCACCGCGTCACTGGCAGAAACCTTGTCGCCCGAGGCGGCCAGCGCCACCGCCTTGTCGGCGCCGATCAGGCGCGGGGTGCGCTGCGTGCCGCCGGCGCCGGGCAGGATCCCGAGCTTCACCTCCGGCAGGCCGAGCTGCGCGCGCGGCCCGACGATGCGGGCATCGCAGCCCAGCGCCACCTCCAGCCCGCCGCCCAGCGCGGCGCCGTGGATGGCGGCCACCACCGGCTTCGGGCAGGCCTCCAGCGCCGCGATCACCTCGTTCAGGCTGGGCGGCACGGGCGGCTTGCCGAACTCGGTGATGTCGGCCCCGGCGATGAAGGTGGAGCCCCGCCCGCCCAGCACGATGCCCGCCACGGCCGGGTCGGCGCCGGCGCGCTCGGCCGCCTCCTTCAGCCCGCCGCGCACGGCGGCGGAGAGGGCGTTCACCGGCGGGTTCTCCACCATGATGACGGCGATGCCGTCTTCCACCTGATAGGTCACGGGACCGGTCATCGGCGTCTTCTCCCTGGGATGCGGCGCGCTTAATTCTGCATTGCGGAATTGAATTCCGCATGTTTGTGCTATTGGGTCGCGCAAAGCGCCGCGCGCGTCAAGCGTGGCGTCGCCATTCCGAACAGGATGCCCATGCCACGCCGCCGTGCCGCCCCCACAGCCCACCAGCCGGACAGCCCCGCCGGGCAGGACCGCGATTTCGTCACCGCGCTGGCGCGCGGGCTGGAGGTGCTGGGCTGCTTCCGCCGGGGCGAGTCGCTGCTCGGCAACCAGGAGATCGCGGCGCGCTGCGGCTTGCCGCGCTCCACCGTCTCACGCCTGACCCACACCCTCACCCAGCTCGGCTACCTGCACTACGTGCCGGAGCTGGGGCGCTACCGGCTGGGCACGGCGGTGCTGGCGCTGGGCAGCGCCATGCTGGGCGGGCTCGACATCCGCCGCGTGGCGCGCCCCCTGCTGCAGCAGCTCGCCACCGAGACGCACAGCGTGGTGGCGCTCGGCACGCGGGACCGGCTGGGGGTGGTCTATCTGGAACTGGCGCGGGGCGACGCGGCGATCGCGGTGAACCTCGAGGCCGGCTCGCGCATCTCGCTGGTGAACAGCGCCATGGGCCGCGCCTGGCTGGCCGCCTGCAGCCCCGCCGAGCGCGAGGCGGTGCTGCGGCAGATCCACGCGCCGGACGAGGCCCGGCTGCGCGCCACGGTGGAGCGGGCCCTGGCCGAGCAGCGCGACTATGGCTGCTGCTGCTCCTTCGGCGATTGGCAGCCGGACGTGAACGCCATCGCCCTCGGCTTCCATCCCGGCGGCGGGCTGCCGCCGATGGTGGTGAATTGCGGCGCCCCCTCCTTCCTGGTCAGCCCGGAATACCTGCTGCAGGAAGCCCGGCCCCGGCTCGCCGCGCTGGTGGCGCGGCTGGAAGGCAGCATGGACCTGGCCGGCGCCCTGCCCCGCTAGGCCCGGCGCCTGGCATCCCCCAGAACGGAAAACACCCGGAACGGAAAGCCGCCCCGGCGACGATTCGCCAGGGCGGCAGGAATCAGGATGGGCGGAGAAGCGGCCCGGTGGAGGAACCCGCCCCCGGCCGCGATGCCGTCAGCGGCGAACCGGCTCGCCGCCGGCCTTGGGCGGCAGCGGCTGGCCGGGCTGCTTCGGCATGGTCTCGCGCGGCACGCGGAGCAGGGACGCCTGCCGCTCCGCCTCGAGGGTCCCGAGGCGCACGGCGGGGCTGGTATCCAGGGTCGACATACGCTTGAAGGGGGCGACAAACATGGCGTTGAACCTCGCGGCGGCATTCCTTTGCCTTTAATTTGAAACCTGCGCATCGGTTTCACACGCCTCCGCCACTTCACGACATTGCGTGTTCCCATGTGCCGGCGAGCGCCGCCCCGAACGCCTCCGGCGCTTCCCACATCACCCAGTGGCCGGCATCGGGCACCACGGCCAGGGCCACGCCGGGCTGCAGGGCGCGCAGCAGGTCCAGCCGGTCCTGCAGCCAGGGCGTGGCGGTGCTGTCCAGCTCGCCCCAGATCCCGGCCAGGGGCACGGCGAGGCCCTCCAGCGCATCGCGCAGCGCGGTGGTGCCGGCGAAGGGGCGGCTGCGCAGCCGGGCATGCCGCACATGCCAGTCCTGCAGGGCCAGGGCCGCGCCGTCGATCCGCTCCGGATGGGCCAGCATCAGCGCCGCCAGGTTGGCGCGGTTGGCCGCCTCACGCGCCGGGCCTTGCAGGCTGCGCACCGGCTGCATCGGCGTCGGGCGGCGGCGCAGCCCCATGGCGCCGGCGCCCACCAGGGTGAAGCTCGCCAGCCGCTCCGGCGCCTGCCGCGCCACATGCCCGCCGATCATGGCGCCGAAGGAGAACCCCACCAGCCGGTAGCGCACCGGGTCCAGCAGCGCCGCCACGCCGGCGGCGACGATGGCGGCGATGGCATCGGGCGAATCCGGCCGCGGCGGCATGTCGGATTCGCCGAGCCCCGGCAGGTCGGCGGCCAGGACGCGGTGGCGCGCGGCCAGGGCCGGGATGTTGCGCGCCCAGTGGCGCCAGGAGCCGGAGCCGCCATGCAGCAGCACCACCGGGGGTTCCCCCGGCGCCCCCTCCCCCCATTCGTGCCACACCATGCGGCCCTCGCCGCAGGGCGTCTCGTGCCGGCGGGCGGCGGCCTGCAGGGGCGCGAGCAGGGCCTCCAGGGGGTTGGTCATCAGGTCCGGCATGGGGCGGCGAGGCTCCGATCTGGTGATAGCCGTGCCCGGCGGAACGGGCGGTGGCCCGATCCTGCGCCCGGCGCGGCCGCGGGAAAACCGCCCCGCGCCTGTTCCCGCCCGCACGGGGCTGTTACTGCGGAGCCCGCGCCCCGCCCTCTCCTGCCTGACGGACCCGCCCGATGCGCCGCCCCGCCCCGCCATGCCCGCCGGCCGCCCTGGCGACACGCGCCGGAACGGCGCCCGCCTTCCGGCCTGCGTAGCCCGGCCATGCGCGTCGCCCTCGTGCGCCACCTGCCCACCGACCTGCCGCGCGGCCTCTGCTACGGACGGCTGGACGTGCCGCCGGGCCGCGGGGCCGACCCGGCGCCGCTGCGCGAGGCGCTGGCCGGGCTGGGCCCGGCGCGCTGGTTCAGCAGCCCCGCCCGGCGCTGCCGCGCCCTGGCCGGGGCGCTGGCCGGTGGCGCCGCCATCGTGGAGGACGCGCGGCTGCTGGAGCTGGATTTCGGCGCCTGGGAAGGCCTGGCCTGGGACGACGTGCCCCGCGCGGCGCTGGACGAATGGGCGGCCGATCCCTGGGGTTTCGCCCCCCCGGGCGGCGAGAGCGGCGCAGCGCTGGTGGCGCGGTTGCGAAGCTTCCATGCCGGGCTCCGGCAGGATTGCGTGGTGGTGGCGCATGGCGGCCCGCTGAAGGTGCTGGCCGACCTGCTGGCCGGGCGCCCGGTGGACCTGCTGGCCCCTGCCCAGCCCATGGGCAGCCTGCGCATCCTGGAGACCGGCTAAGGCCGCGCCCGCCCGCTCAGCCGGCGGGCACGGGCGCGGGCGCCGCCTCCGGCGCCCCGATCCCGAGCCGCGCCGCCATTACCGGGCGGTTCGGCCCGTCCAGCAGGTCGCGCAGCGTCTGGCCGTCCAGCACCGCCAGGAAGGCGGACAGCGCCTCGCCCAGCAGCGATTGCAGCCGGCAGGCATTGGTCAGCGGGCAGCCGGCGCCCTCGGCGCTGTCCTGGAAGCAGGCGACCAGCGCCATGTCCTCCTCGGTGAAGCGCACCACCGCGCCGATGCGGATCTCCTCGGGCGCGCGCGCCAGGCGCAGCCCGCCGCCCCTGCCGCGCGTGGTCTCGATGAACCCGCCGCGGCCCAGATGGTGCACCACCTTCACCAGGTGGTTCTCCGAGATGCGGTGCGCCACCGCGATCTCCCGGATGGAGACGCGCCGCTCGGGCCGCAGCCCGAGATAGATCAGGGTCCGCAGGGCGTAGTCCGTGTAGAGCGTGAGCCGCATCCGGAAGATGTAGCAGCTTTACATCTTTCTACCAGGGCCGCATAAGGAGCATGTAGAATACACCTTATGGAGACCGCCATGCCCCGCCCGCTCAGCGCGCAGACCATCTCGGTCGTGAAGGCCACGGTTCCCGCGCTGGAGGTCCACGGCCTCGCCCTCACCCGCCGGATGTATGAGCGCCTGTTCGAGAACGCCGCCATCCGCGACCTGTTCAACCAGTCCCACCATGGCGAGACCGGATCGCAGCCCAAGGCGCTGGCGGGCGCGGTGCTGGCCTATGCGCGCAACATCGACAATCTCGGCGTGCTCGCCGGCGCGGTGGAGCGCATCGCGCAGAAGCATGTCGGGCTGAACATCCTGCCCGAGCACTACCCCTTCGTGGCGGACGCCCTGCTCGGCGCCATCCGGGACACGCTGGGCGAGGCCGCGACGCCGGAGATCCTGGCCGCCTGGGGCGAGGCCTACTGGTTCCTGGCCGACCTGCTGATCGGGCGCGAGGGGCAGATCTATGCCGAGCACGCGGCGGCGCCCGGCGGCTGGAATGGCTGGCGCGACTTCACCGTGGCGGAGAAGCTGCGGGAGAGCGAGGTCATCACCTCCTTCATCCTGGTGCCGGCCGATGGCGGCCCGGTGCTGCGGCACAGGCCCGGCCAGTACCTCACCTTCTGGCTCGACATTCCAGGCCAGCCGCCGCTGAAGCGGAACTACAGCATCTCCTCCGCCCCGGGCGGCACCTCCTACCGCATCAGCGTGAAGCGCGAGCCGCGGGGTGTCGCCTCCAACTGGCTGCACGACGCGGTGCAGCCTGGCGCCCGGCTGAAGGTCGCCGCTCCCGCCGGCGAGTTCTTCCTGCCGGAGCCGCCGGCGCGGCCGGTCGTGCTGCTCAGCGGCGGCGTCGGCCAGACGCCGCTGCTGAGCATGCTGCACGCCGTGGCGGGCGGCGCCCCAGCGGCGCCGGTGCAGTTCGTCCACGGCACGCTCTCGGGCGCCACCCACGCCCTGGGCGCCGAGGCGCGGGCCCTGGCCGCCGCCGGCCGGGTGCAGGTGACCACCTTCTACGAATGCCCGCGGCCGGAGGACCGCCCCGGCCAGGATTACGACGTGGCCGGCCGCATTACCCCGGACTGGCTGCGCGCCAACACGCCGCTGGCGGAGGCGGATTACTATCTCTGCGGCCCGCGCGACTTCCTGCGCGTCTTCGTGGCGGCGCTGCTGGCGCTGGGCGTGCCGGCAGCGCGCATCCACCACGAGTTCTTCGGCCCGGCGGACGAGCTGCTGGCCGCCTGAGGCGGAAGGCCGGGGCGGCGGCGCCTCACCCGCCGCCCAGCCCGGCCAGCCAGCGGCGCTTGCCGGCCAGGACATGCGCCTCCCCCGCGCGGCGCGCCGCCTCCGCGTCGCCGCCGGCGATGGCGTCCAGCATCGCCGCGTGCTCGGCATTGCTGGCGCGGCGGTTCTCCGCGTCGTCCAGCATCTGCCGGCGCACCGGGTGGCTCTCCTTCAGCATGGCGCGGTAGAGGGCGGCGGTGCGGCGGTGCGCCGCCGCCTCCAGCATCGCGTCGTGAAAGGCGAGGTTCAGCGCGTAGTAGCGCGCCGCGTCGCCGGCCGAGAGCGCCGCCGCCATGGCCGCCACCTGGGCGCGCAGCGCGGCCATCTGCGGCGCGGTGGCGCGGCGCGCCAGCAGGGCGCAGCAGAAGCCCTGCAGCAGCGCGCGCGTGTCGTACAGTTCGGCCACCTCGGCGGCATCCAGGCGGCGCACGCTCATGCCGCGCTGCGCCGGGCCGCCCTGCACCAGCCCCTCGCGCTCCAGCGCCCGCAGCGCCTCGCGCAGCGGCCCGCGCGAGACGCCGAGCCGTGCCGCCAGCGCCTGCTCGTTCAGCCGCGCTCCCGGCGCCAGCAGCCCCTCCAGGATCATCCGCTCGATTCCGGCATGCGCCAGTTCGGCCAGCGATTCGGCACGGCGGCGGGCAATGCGGTCCAGCGCCTCGGGGCTGGGGGCCGGGGCGGAAAGGGCGGATGCGGTGGCGGCCATGCGGCCATGGAACACATCGCACGCCGCTTGTCGACAGCCGGCAGACTGTTGACACTTTGCGGGCCGCCCCGCAGCATGGCCGCCGGGAGCCATTCCGTGACCGGCCCGCATCCACAAGACCAATCCGCAGGGCCGGCGCAGCGAAGGAAGGAAACGCCATGCTGCAGCGCCGGACCCTGCTGGGCGCCGCGCTTGCCCTGCCCGCCCAGGCCCTGCCGGCGCCGGGCGGGGGGGCACGCGCGCAAGCCGCCTATCCGGACCGCCCGGTCCGCGTCATCGTCGGCTTCGCGCCGGGCGGCGCCACGGACATCACCACCCGCCTGCTGGCGCCGCGCCTGCAGGCGGCGCTCGGCACCACCTATCCGGTGGTGGTGGAGAACCGGCCCGGCGGCAGCGGCAACGTGGCCACCCAGGCCGTCGTCAACGCCGCGCCGGACGGCCACACCCTGCTGATGGGCACCATCTCCGCCCTCGCCATCAACCCCAGCCTGTTCACCGATCTCGGCTTCAACCCGCAGGCCGACCTCACCCCCATCGGCCTCTTCGCCGACGTGCTGAACGTGCTGGTGGTGCCGGTGGACCGGCCCTGGAAGTCCCTGCCCGAGCTGATCGCCGCCGCGAAGGCGAAGCCGGAGGCGCTGAACTACTCCTCCTCCGGCATCGGCGGCGCCGGGCATCTGGGCGGCGCGCTGCTCGACCACCTGGCCGGCATCCGCACCACCCATGTCGCCTATCGCGGCGGCGGGCCGGCGATGACCGACCTGGTGAGCGGCAAGATGGACTTCTCCTTCGCCACCGCCCCCACCGCCCTGCCGCTGATCGAGGCCGGCAAGCTGCGCGCCCTGGCCGTGCCCACCGCGCGCCGCAGCCCGCTGCTGCCCGACGTGCCCGCCGTGGCCGAGACGGTGCCGGGCTTCGAGGTGGCCAACTGGTACGCCATGCTGGGCCCCAAGGGGCTGCCGCAGCCGGTGGCGGCGCGGCTCAGCGCCGCGCTGCGCGAGGCGCTGGCCGACCCGCAGCTCGTCTCCGCCCTCTCCCACCACGGCGCCGAGCCGCGCCCCTCCACGCCCGAGGCGCTGGCGCGCTTCCTGAAGCAGGAGACGGAGAAGTGGCGCCCCATTCTCCAGGCCTCCGGCACCCGGCCGGAATGAGGCCGCAGCCGAGGGAACGTGCATGGACCTGCAACTGAACGGGCGGGAGGCGCTGGTGGTGGGCGGCTCCTCCGGCATCGGCCTCGCCACTGCGGCGCTGCTGCTGCGCGAGGGCGCGCGCGTCACCATCGCCGGGCGCGACGAGGCCCGGCTGGCCGGGGCCGCCGAGGCCCTGGCGCGCGAGACCGGCACCCGGCCGGAGACCGCCCGCTGCGACCAGGCCGACCCGGCGCAGGTGGCGGCCCTCGCCGCGCGCTGGGAGGGGCGGCACCTGGACGCGCTGGTCTGCGCCGCCGGCGGCAGCCACCGCTCCAGCTTCGAGGCGCTGACCGACGAACAATGGCTGGCCAATTACGAGTTCAACATCCTGGGCACGGTGCGGGTGGTGCGCGCCCTGCTGCCGGCGCTGCGCCGGGCCGCCTGCGGGCGGGTGGTGCTGCTCGGCGCCGTCTCGGCGCGCCAGCCCACGGCGCAGCAGGTCGTCTCCAACACCCACAAGGCCGGCGTGCTGGCGCTGGCCAAGACCCTCTCGCTGGAACTGGCGCCGGAGGGGATCGGCGTGAACAGCGTCTCGCCCGGGCGGGCGCTGACGCCGCTCTGGCGCAACCGCGCCGCCACCATGGCGAAGGATGAGGGCATCCCGGAAGCGACGGTGCTGGAGCGCGTGGCGGCCGACATCCCGATGGGGCGGCTGGCAGAGCCGGAGGAGGTGGCGGCCATGGTCGCCTTCCTCGCCTCGCCTGTCTCGGCCTATGTCACGGGGCAGGCCATCGCGGTGGATGGAGGGTTGCAGAGGGGCGTCTGACAGGAAGCCAGGGCGGGGGAAGGAATTCCCCCGCGCCCCCTCTTTTTTCTGCCGGTTCAGCTGGTGCGGCGCTTCGCCCGGCGGCTGACGATGTTCAGCGCCTCCACCAGCGTCGAGAAAGCCATGGCGGCATAGACATAGCCCTTCGGCACATGCGCCCCGAAGCCCTCGGCGATCAGCGTCATGCCGATCATCAGCAGGAAGCCCAGCGCCAGCATCACCACCGTCGGGTTGGCCTTGATGAAGTTGGCCAGCGGGTCGGCCGCCAGCAGCATCACCGTCACCGCCGTCAGCACGGCGATGACCATGATCGGGATGTGCGGCGTCATGCCGACCGCGGTGATGATGCTGTCGATCGAGAACACCAGGTCGAGCACCAGGATCTGCGCGATGGCGCTGGAGAAGGTGAGCGTGGCCTTCCCCGCGAACATGTCGCCCTCCGCCGGCGGGTCGACATTGTGGTGGATCTCCTTGGTGGCCTTCCACACCAGGAACAGGCCGCCGGCGATGAGGATCAGGTCGCGCCAGGAGAAGCCGTGGCCGAACAGCTCGAACACCGGCGCGGTGAGCCGGACGATGATGGCCACCGTGCCGAGCAGCGCCAGCCGCAGCACCAGCGCCAGCCCGATGCCGATGCGCCGCGCCCGCGCCTGCTGTTCCACCGGCAGCTTGTTGGTGATGATGGAGATGAAGATCAGGTTGTCGATGCCGAGGACAACCTCCATCGCCATCAGCGTGGCGAGGGCGACCCAGGCGGCCGGGTCGGCGGCCAGGGCGAGCAGCGAATCCATCAGGCAGGCATCCCATGGGAAGGGTTGGAGGAAGGCACATAGACCCGCACCGCCTTCGGCAGCAGCCGGAAGCGCGCGGGGGTCATGGCGTTCAGCTCGCCATCGGTGTTCACCGGCATGGGGCGGCGGGTGCGCACCTCGCAGGCGGTGGTGGGGAAGGCCCGCACGTCGTGCCATTGCCCCTGCGTGCCGCGGCGCAGATAGGGCAGCAGCGCCAGCAGCCGCCACCAGTGGTCCAGCTCCAGGCTGTAGACGTCGAGCTTGCCGTCATCCGGCCGGGCGGAGCTTTCCACGGTCATGCCGCCGCCATAGTGCCGCCCATTGCCGACCGAAACCTGGATGGTCTTCACCTGCTCCGTCACCCCGTCATGGGTGATCCAGGCGGTGAAGCGGCGCACCCGGCGCAGCAGGCGGAAGGCGGCCAGCGCGTAGCCCAGCTTGCCCCAGCGCTTCTTCTCCTCCCGCCCCAGCCCCTTGGCCAGGGTGGCGCTGAAGCCGATGCTGGCGACGTTGAAGAAGGGCCGGCCGTTCACCTCGCCCAGGTCGATCGGCCGCAGCACGCCGCCGGCGATGACATGGGCCGCCTCCACCGGGTCGAACGGGATGTCCAGGCTGCGCGCCAGGTCGTTGGCGGTGCCGAGCGGCAGGATGCCGAAGGGCAGGCCGGTTTCCATCAGCGCCGGCGCGGCGCCGTTCAGCGTGCCGTCGCCGCCGCCCAGGATCACCGCCGCGAAGCCCTCGGCGGCGCGGGCGCGGATCACCTCGGCGGCGGTCTGGCCGGGGCTGCAGGGGTGCTCCACCAGCGACCAGCCGGCATCGCGCAACACCGCCAGCGCCGCGTCGATGACGGCGCCGCCGTTGCGGGCGTTGCGGTTGACGATCAGCAGGGCGCGGCGGTCCGGCTCAGCCATGCGCCACCCCACAGGCCCCGTACCCCGTCGCCGGCATCACGCTCGCTCCGCAGCTTTGCACCCTGGCTTTCTCCTGGCAGAACCGGCCGCGCCCTGGCGCTGGCACATCCGGCGGGAAACGCGCCAGGGAGCGGAGGGATGCGGAAGCGTGGCAACTCCCACCAGATGGCCGCGTCTCTGCCTTATCGGCAAGCGGAATCCCGGATGCTACGCGACACCCTGACCATTCTCTCCCGCCGCTTCAGCTGGGGGCAGTTCGCCACCCTGGCGGCCCTGCTGGTCTGCGCGGGCGGCATGCTGGCCTTCGCCGCCATCATGGACGAGGCGCTGGAAGGCGGCACCCACGCCTTCGACGAGACGCTGCTGCGGGCGCTGCGCAACCCGGGCGACCTCTCGGACCCGCTCGGGCCGTTCTGGCTGGAGATCATGATGCGCGACTACACGTCGCTCGGCAGCCACGCCGTGCTGCTGCTGATCGGCGCCGTGGCGCTGGGCTACATCGTCATGCTGCGCAAATGGCTCTCCGCCACGCTGCTGACGGTCTCCTTCGGCGGCGGCATGGCGCTGAACAGCCTGCTGAAGCTGGGCTTCGACCGGCCGCGGCCGGACCTCGTGGCGCATCTCGTCGAGGTGCACACGGCCAGTTTCCCGAGCGGCCACGCCATGCTCTCCGCCACCTGCTACCTGACGCTCGGCACGCTGCTGGCGGGGGTGACGCACCACAGGCGGCTCAAGGCCTACATCCTCGGCATCGCCATCGGGCTGACGCTGCTGGTGGGCAGCAGCCGCGTCTATCTCGGCGTCCACTGGCCGACCGACGTGCTGGCCGGCTGGTGCCTGGGCGCCGCCTGGGCCATGGGCTGCTGGCTGGTGCTGCGCGCCTGGCTGGCCTGGCACCAGCGCCGCCGCCGCCTGCACCCACCAGGAGAGGGGCACGGGCCGGGCTGAAGGCCGCTCAGAGGTGGCGGCCGCGCTCCAGGATCTCGAGCGTGTATTCGCGGTAGCTCATCCCCAGCTCCTCGGCCCGGGCGAGGCGACGCAGCGCGATCTCGCGCGGCGGCGTCTTCCAGGCCTTGCGGCTGGCACGGCGCCAGTTCCAGGCATTCCAGGAAAGGTCGGGCTCCGGCTCCAGCGGCGGGCCGCCATTGTGGCCGATCAGGGCCATGCACCGCCCTCCGCCGCCACTGCCCGCATCGCCCGCCTCCCGCTCCGCCGCAGGGCAGCACAGCATACGATCCGGCGCGCGGCGAGGGGAATCTGGCCGTAACAGCCCCGGGGCGGAGGCTCCGGCCCGATGAATCCCGGCGGGCCGGAAATCCCCTACAGCCCTTCCTTCCGCGTCCAGCCCTGGTCGCGCATGCAGGCCTCGATGACCGTGGCGCGCAGCGGCGCGGCGGCATCGCGCGTCCGGTACTGGGGCGGGCGGAAGCCGCCCGGCGAGGTCCAGCAGCGCCGGCCATCGCGGCCGCACTCGGTCACCGACGGCTCCCAGTAGCCGGGGCGTTCCACGTAATCCTGCCACTCGGGGGGGATCTGGCGGCCGGCCGCCTCGCACCGGCCCAGCGCGGCCTGCCTCTCGGCGCCGGTGGCGCCGGGCTTCTCCCAGCCGGCGCAGGCCGCCAGGGAGAGCAGGGCGGCGCCCCAGGCGGAGATCCTCATGCCGGCCCTCATCGCATCCCCTTTCCACCCGCGGCACCTGACATGGGAAGGCGGCCGCGCCGCCGGGAGCCCGCAGGGCCCGCCGATCGCGGCATCGTGGGAAAACAATGGGGAAGAGGGCGGGGGCATTTGCCGGGTGAGGGGATCGAACCCCCGACCTTCGGTTTACAAAACCGCTGCACTACCGCTGTGCTAACCCGGCATTCTCCTGACGATGTGGCGGACCCGCATCGTCCCGCAAGGCCACCCTCCGCGATGGCGTCCGCAGACGCTCAACGGGCGGATGCCAGAGCATCCGGGTTTTCGCCTTTCAGGCGGCATTTTTCAAGAGCGCCGGGTTTCAGGAACGCCGGAAGGGGCGCGACGCCCCTGGCTGGCGCGGCCGGCCTTTCCTATGCTGCCTGCGTTGCGTGCGTAAAACAAAAAAAGCCGAATGGGAGAGAAGCCCGATGCGTTACGCTGCCCTCGCGGCGGCGCTTGCCTGCCTCCTGGCAAGCGCCTCATCCGCCATGGCCCAGAACGCCGTCACCATGATCGTCGGCTACCCGCCCGGTGGCGCGTCCGACCTGATGGCCCGCATCCTGCAGCCCGAGATGGCCAAGGCCCTGGGCCGTCAGGTCGTGATCAAGAACTCGCCCGGCGCCAACGGCACGGTGGGCGCCATGGAACTCACCCGCTCCCGCCCGGATGGCGAGACCATCCTGTTCGCGCCCGGCGGCTCGCTGGTGCTGACGCCGCACACCCGCGGCGCCCCCTTCCAGCAGGCGGAGTTCATCCCCGTGTGCCAGATCTCGGCGGCGCATGTGGTGATGATGACGCAGCAGGATTCGGGCCTGCGGACGCTGCAGGACGTGGTGGCCCGCGCGCGCGAGAACCCGGGCGCCTTCGCCTATGCCAGCACCGGCCCCGGCGGCACGCCGCATATCAGCATGATCTCGCTGGAGCGGCTGGCGGGCATCGAGATGAACCACATCCCCTTCCGGGGCTCGGGCGACGTGATGCAGGCCATGGCGGGGAAGCAGCTCTCGCTGTTCACCGACCAGGGCAACCTGGTCCGGCAGTACAACCTGCACCCCATCGCCGTCTTCAGCGCGGCGCGGGCGAAGGAATTCCCGGACACGCCCACCATGCGGGAGCTGGGCTTCGACCTGAACTTCACCATCTGGTCCGGCCTCTACGCGCCCGCCGGCACGCCGGATGCCATCCTGAAGCCGATCGAGGAGGCCTGCGCCCAGGCCGTGGCGGCGCCCGCCGTGGTGGAGGGCTTCAGGCGGATGGACATGCCGATCCTGCTGCGCCGCCGCGCCGACTTCACCGCCTACCACAACGCCGAGTATGAGCGCTTCGGCAGGCTGGTGAAGCAGTACGACCTGCGCGTGAACTGAGCCGCCTCAGCCGAGGCGCGGGTCCAGCCAGGGGCGCGGCATCGCCTGCCAGGGGGTGCCGCGCGCCTCCGCCTCCCGCAGCGCGATGCCGAGGCCGGGCCGGTCGGGCAGCCGCGCCGCGCCCTCCTGGAAGGCCAGCGCCTCGCCGCCCGAGACCAGGGTGAAGAAGCGGTCCGTCTCGCCGAACTGCACCTCCAGGCGCAGGAAGTTCGCCAGGGTCGCGCAGAGATGCAGCGAATGCGCGTGGCAGACCGGCCCGGTGGGGTTGTGCGGCGCGACCTCGAGGCCGGCGGTCAGCGCCAGCGCGGCGATGCGGCGGATCTCCTCATGCCCGCCGGCGTGCTTGATGTCGGGCATCAGCACGTCGTAGCAGCCCTGCTCGATCAGCGGGCGGTAGGCGGCGAGGCCGCTCAGCGTCTCCGCCCCCGCCAGCCGCATGCCGCGCTCGTTCGCCAGGCCGCGCAGGCGGCGGATCTCCGGCAGGTTGCCCTCGGCGACGGGGCATTCCAGCCAGTAGAGATCGAGCGGCGCCAAGTCGCGGATCAGCGCCGCGGCGCCGCCGGCCGAGAAGCGCCAATGGGCATCGACCATGACATCGGCCCCGCCGCCCACCGCCTCCCGCACGGCGGCGATGCGGTCCAGCCCCCCGGCATAGGCGGCGCGCTGCGCGGCGGTGTCGCCACCGGCATCCTGCCAGACCATCGGCTCGAAGGGCGCCAGCTTCACGGCGGTGAAGCCCTGCGCCACGGCGCGGCGCGCGGCGGCGGCGAAGCCCTCCGGCGTGCGCGGCTGCGCGCCGCGGTTGATGTTGGCGTAGAGCGTCACCCGCGGCCGCAGCGCGCCGCCCAGCAGGTGATGGATCGGCACGCCCGCCGCCTGCCCGGCGATGTCCCACAGCGCCGCCTCGAAGGCGCTCTGCACCGTCTGCGCCACCAGCCCGCCGGGGGCGTGCGGCAGCACCTGGCACAGCCGGTTCCGCGCGGCGGCCTCCTCCCCCACCACCTGCGCGGCCAGCCGCGCGGCCTCGGCGGCCAGGGCGCCCTCCTGGTTTGCGAGGGTGCACTCGCCGAGGCCGGTCAGCCCGGCATCGGTGCGCACCAGCAGGAAGCACCAGTTGGTCTTGGGCGTGACCTGGGTGCCGAGGAAGTCGAGGGCGGTGATGCGCATGAGGTGTGTCACTCCGCCTGGATGCCGGCCCGGGCGGCCAGGGCCTTCCACTGGGCGATGTCGTGGACGATCCGCTGGCCGAAGGCCTCCGGCGGGCCGGCGACCAGCTCGCCGCCGAGCAGCCGCACGCGGTCCCGCAACTCGGCCGAGTCGCGCAGCCCGGCCAGGGCGGCGTGCAGCCGCTCGCGGATGGGCGCCGGGGTGCCGCGCGGGGCGAGGATGCCGTTCCAGGCCAGCGTCTCGAAGCCGGGCAGGGTGTCGGCCACCGGCGGCACCTCGGGCAGCTCGGCGCTGCGGCCGAGGGAGGTGACGGCCAGCGCGGCGAGCTCGCCACGGCGGATATAGGGCATGACGTTGACCAGATTGGCGAACATCAGCGCCGTGTCGCCGGCGATGACGGACTGCGCCATGGCCGGCGTGCCGCGATAGGGCACGTGCACGATGTCGAGCCCGGCCTCCGCCTTGAACAGCTCCATCGACATGTGCGCGGAGGAGCCGATGCCGCCGGAGGCGTAGTTCAGCGCCCCCGGCCGCGCCCGCAAGGCGGCGATCAGCGCCGGCAGGTCGCGCGCCGCCAGCAGGCGGCGGTTCACCACCAGCACGTTGGGGCCCTGCACCAGCAGCGAGACCGGCTCGAAGGCGGTGGCGAGGTCATAGGGCAGGTCGCGGTAGATGGCGGCGTTGATGCCGTTGGAGCCGGCATTGCCGAGCAGGAAGCTGTAGCCGTCCGGCGCCGCGTTGTGGGCGGCCTCGACGCCGATGCGCCCGCCCGCGCCGCCACGGTTCTCGATGACGAAGGGCTGGCCCAGTGCGGCCTCCAGGGCCGGCGCCACCAGCCGGGCCACCGTGTCGTTGCCGCTGCCCGGTGCGTCGGGGAGGATCAGCCGCACCGGGCGGGCGGGCCAGCCGGAGGCTGCGGCGGCCCTGGCGCGCGGGGCGCCGGGCGCGGCCCACGTCCCTGCCCCCGCCCCTGCCAGGGCGGCGCCCTTCATGCACGCACGCAGCAGCCCGCGGCGGCCTGCCATGGCCATTCTCCTCCATTCCTTGCGTGGAGTGTGCCGCCGCAGCGCCTTCCCCCTCAAGCCCCCCCGCCTCTGGCCCCCGCCCCTGGCCCGGGGCATCGCCGCCCCGCTCACGCAGCCTTCTCTGGCGGGGGTGCCGCCTGCTCTGCTACCGCTCCGCCATGTTGGAAGACTGGACCATGGCCTTCGAGGCCTGGGTGCGTGCCAATGCCGCCTGGGCGGCGCCGGTGACGTTCCTCATCGCCTTTTTCGAATCCTTCCCCGTCGTCAGCATCGTGGTGCCGTCCACGGCGCTGCTGCTGGCGGTGGGGGCGCTGATCGGCGGCGGGCTGATCGCGCCCGGGCCGGCGCTGCTGGCCTGCGTGGCGGGAGGGATCCTGGGCGATGCCGCCGGCTACTGGCTGGCACGCTGGTTCGGGCCCTACGCGGTGCGGCGGCGGCTGCCGAGATCCTGCCGCCGCGTCTATGCCTGGTCGGTGGTGGTGTTCCGGCGCTGGGGCTGGTGGGCGGTGTTCATCGGCCGCTTCCTCGGGCCGATGCGGGCGGTGACACCGCTGGCGGCGGGCGTGGTGGGCATGCGCAACTGGCCGTTCCAGAGCGCCAACGTGCTCTCGGCCCTGGTCTGGGCGCCGCTGGTGCTGATGCCCGGCACGGTGGGCGGCTGGCTGGCGCGGCAGCTCGGCCCGGAGCCGGACCCGCTGGCGATCGGCGGCGTGCTGGCCGGCGCGGCGCTGCTGTGGCTGAGCTACCAGCGGCTGCGGCCGGTGGTGCGCGCGGCGGTGCAGGCCCGGCTGGCGCGCGCCCGGGCCTGAGGGCCGCGCCCCCGCCGCGTCAGGCGCCGGGGCCGGGGTGCCCCACCGTCTGGATCACCTCGAACCCCTCGAACTGCGGCGGGCCGAGATAGAGCACCTTGGTCTGCCCGGCGCCCCGGTGCGCCGCGCGGAACGCGTCGGAGCGGGTCCAGCCCTCGAAGGACTCCCGGTCCTTCCAGATGGTGTGCGAGGCGTAGAGCACATGGTCCTCCCGCTGCGGGCCGCGCAGCAGGTGGAACTCGACGAAGCCGGGCACGGTGTGCAGGTGCGATTCGCGGCTCTTCCAGACCTGCTCGAACTCGGCCTCGGAGCCCGGCGCGACCTGGAAGCGGTTCATGGCGATGAACATGCGGCTCTTTCCCTCGCGGATGCTGCCGCAGAGATGGGGCCGGACGCCGGCTTCAGAAGAGGCCCCTAGAAAAGCCCCGCGAAGGGCAGCACCACCAGCCGGTCCCCCGGCGCCACGCCGAGGGACTCCTCCGGCAGCTCGGCGAAGGCATCGCTCTGCGTCAGGGATGAGAGCAGTCCCGCCCCCTCCCGCGCGTATTTGGCGGCCACCGGCAGCCCGCCCGGCGCGCCGGGGCAGAGCGTGACGCGCACATATTCCCGCCGCCCCGCCTTCTTGCGGTAGGGGAAGGCGGCTTCCGCCAGGAAGCGCGGCAGCGGTACCGGCGCCGCGCCGCAGAGCCGCAGCGCCAGCGGCCGCGCCAGGTGCAGGAAGGTGACGAAGGCCGCCACCGGGTTGCCCGGCAGCCCCAGCACGGGGGTTCCGCCGATGACGCCCATCGCCGCCGGCCGCCCCGGCTTCAGCGCCAGGCGCCAGAACACCAAGCTGCCCGCCGCCTCGATGGCGGCGCGCACATGGTCCTCCTCCCCCGCCGAGACGCCGCCGGAGGTGAGCAGCATGTCGTGCGCCCCGGCCGCCTCGCGCAGCGCGGCACGGGTGGCCTCGGCGCGGTCGGGCAGGATGCCGAGATCGACCGGCTCCACCGGCAGCCCGGCCAGCAGCGCCAGCAGGGAGAAGCGGTTGCTGTCGAAGGTCTGGGCGGGGCCGAGGGGGGTGCCGGGCGTGGCCAGCTCGTCGCCCGTGCTGAACACGCCGATGCGCGGCCGCGCCGTGACGGCGAGCGCCGGCAGGCCGAGCGCCGCGGCCAGGCCGATGGCCGGCGGGTCGAGCAGGCGCCCGGCCGGCAAGGCCAGCGCGCCCTGCGCCACATCCTCCCCCGCCGGGCGGCAATTGGCGCCAAGCCTCAGCCCGGCCGGCAGCAGCAGCGCGCCGCCCTCCAGCCGGGCATCCTCCTGCATCATCACCGTGTCGGCGCCCGGCGGCATGGGGGCACCGGTCAGGATGCGGCAGGCCGTGCCGGGGGCGAGCGCCGCCGCCGCCTGCTGCCCGGCGGCGAGGCGGCCAGCGAGGCGCAGCCGCGTCTCCTCCCCCGCGCGCAGATCGGCATGGCGGAAGGCATAGCCATCGACGGCGCTGTTGAAGAAGGGCGGCAGCGGGTGCGGCGCGAACAGGTCGGCCGCCAGCACGCGGCCGCGGGCCCGCGCCAGTGGCACCGTCTCGGTGCCGCCGAGAGGGGGCACGCGCGCCGCGATCAGCGCCGCCGCCGCCTCCACCGAGAGCAGCGCGCCGCCGAAGGCGAAGCAGTCGTCGCTCAGCTGGGCCATGGCGCAGCGTAGCGCAGGACGAGGCCGGCCACCGCCTCGATATCGTCCAGCCCGGCATGGGGCAGGGCGCCGCCGGGGGGCGGCGTGTCCGTGGCGGCGGCGCGGATGGCGGGGTCCTCCGGGTGCAGCCAGGGCTTGCCGTTGGCGGCGCGGAACACCTCGATCTTGGGGTGGTGGTCGCGCTTGAAGCCCTCCACCAGCACGAGGTCTACCGGGGCGAGCTGCGCCAGCAGCTCCGGCAGGGCCGGCTCGGGGGCGCCGCGCAGCTCGGTCATCAGCGCCCAGCGCTGCGCGGAGGAGACCAGCACCTGCTGCGCGCCCGCCTGCCGGTGGGTGTGGCTGTCCTTGCCCGGCTGGTCCACGTCGAAGCGGTGGTGCGCGTGCTTCACGGTGGAGACCGTCAGGCCACGGCCGGTCAGGCAGGGAATCAGCCGGGCGAGGAGGGTGGTCTTGCCGGCGCCACTCCAGCCGGCCAATCCGATCAGGCGCATGCGGGAAGCCTTATCCGGGGCGGCGGGCAAAAAAAAGCCGGGGGAACGGAATTCCCCCGGCCCTGCGGTTCTTTCCGGCCGCCTCAGTCGGCGCCGGCGGGGCGCGTGGCGGGCTCGGGCCGCACGGATTCATGCGCCCGCTTCAGCTCGTCATCCACCCACATGCTGTGGTGCTCGCGGGCCCAGTTGTAGTCCACCTTGCCGCTGCCCATGGCGCTGAAGGCGCCCTCCATGCCCAGGCTGCCGATGTAGATATGCGCCAGCATGGCCGCGATCATCAGCATCGACAGCACGCTGTGCAGCATGTGGCCGATCTGCTGGCCCTCGATGTTCAGGACGAAGAAGGGGAACATCAGCAGGAAGCCGGAGGCTGCGACCGCGCCGCCGCCCAGCACCGTGATCCAGAACACCGCCTTCTGCCCGCCGTTGAAGCGCCCGGCCTGCGGGTGCGCATCGCCGATGAAGCCGCCGCCATTCTTCAGCCAGACCCAGTCCAGCTTGTTCGGGATGTTGTCCCGCACCCAGAGCGCCAGCAGCCCGAGGACGCCCAGGGTGAAGGGGAAGGCCAGGAAGTTGTGGGCGATCTTGCCGAGCTCGGAGACGGTGGTGAAGGCCTCCGGCCCGATCACCGGCCGCAGCAGGTGCCGGCCATAGACCAGGTTGAGCCCGGAGAGCGCCAGCACGATGAAGGTGCGAAGCGCTGCATGGTGCGGCCGGAGGGGCCGTGGCGCATGCGGATGCGCCCGCGCACCAGGAAGAACAGCGCCAGCACCGCCAGCACCCCGAGGATGGCGACGCCGCCGATCCACATCATGGTGCTGTTGCGGAAAGCCCGCCAGTCCCGCCCTTCCGGCTGCACCAGCACGGCCAGCTTGTCGTCCGGGATGCTGACGATGCCGGTGATGCGCCGGCCCGTCAGCGCGCTCTGCAGCTCCAGCTCCTCGGCGGAGAGGTTGCGGTTGCCCAGCGGCGGCGGGGCCGGGATGGGCTGCACCGGCGTCGGCGCCACCTGCGGCTGGGGCGCGGCCGGCGTGCCGGTGGGCTGCTCCGGGTCGGCGCTGTTCGGCACCTGCCGCTGCCCGGTCTCGCCGGCGCTCTGCACCTCGGGCACCGGGGCCTGCACCTCCGAGGAGCCCTGCGGCGGGCCGGCGCCATCGTCCTGGGGCAGCTGCTGCTGCGTCTGGGAGGCGGGCGGCAGGGCCTGGCGCACCTGCGGGTCGGTGGTGGTGCGCGCGGCGGCGCCGGCATCGGCCGGGGCCTGCGGCTGCGCCCCGGTCTGTGGCTGCGGCGCCGCCGGCGGCTGGGCCGGGGCGGGCTGCGCCGC
>NZ_JBHSCH010000025.1:0-52468 GCF_042651065.1 Teichococcus aestuarii | reverse complement strand
GCGCGGCGGCCTTGCGCGTCGTCGTGCTCTTGGCAGCGGCGGCGCTCTTGCGCGTCGCGGTCGCCTTCGGCGCGGCGGCCTTGCGCGTCGTCGCGGCCTTGCGCGTCGTCGTGGTCTTGCCGGCGGCGGCGCTCTTGCGCGTCGCGGTTGCCTTCGGCGCGGCGGCCTTGCGGGTGGCGGGCTTCGCGGTCGTCTTGGCCGCCGGCTTCTTCGCCGTGGTCTTGCTGGCGGCCGCCTTGGCGGTGCCGCGCGTGGCGGGCTTCTTGGCCGCGGCCGTGGCCTTGGCCGGCGCCTTGCGGCCTGCGGTGCTCGCCTTCCGCGTGGCGGCGCTGCGTCGGCTGGTGCTCATCGCCATGGGCAGCGCGCGGGGCGGGCTGCCGGTGTTGTCTTCGCTCATGTGCTGGACTCCTTGTCTCTTATCAACCGATGCCGCCCGGCGTGGCGGGGCAGCCTCGCACCGCCTTCGCCCTGCCGCCTGCGCTGCACGCTCCGGAAAGCCCCGGCTGCAGCGGGCGCGACGAAAAGGCTCCGCACCCGATTGGCCGATGGCCCTTCGCGGTGTGGTGCCCTGTCTGGCCGCCCATGCGAGCTGTCCTTCCGAACCATGCCGCTCTCGCCGGCATCCGAAACGCACGTCGTCTCTTGACATGGATCGTGCGAATCGCGCGGAACCGGTACGCGACGGCAACACGCTATCTTCACGCGCAATCTGCTTGTCAACGAAATCCGCCAGATACCGTTGCAATAGCGGGCCGTGGAAATTGCGATGACCCGGAACGGCGAACGCGGCGCCGTCACCCGGCGCCGCGTTCCTGCTGCGGAGGCCTTTAACGAAAGTGAATCAGCCGCGCGCCGAGAGCGCCGGCACACTGCGCTGCGCGGCCCCCGTGTAGTGCGAGAGCGGGCGGATGAGGCGGTTGTCCGCCGCCTGCTCGATGACATGCGCCGCCCATCCGGTGATGCGGCTGGCGACGAAGATCGGCGTGAAGAGCGGGATGTCGAAGCCCATCAGGTGGTAGGCAGGGCCGGCGGGGAAGTCGAGGTTGGGGTGGATGTTCTTCCGCTCCAGCATGGCGCCGGCCAGCAGGCGGCTCATCTCCATCCAGCGGCGGTCGCCCACCACCTCGGCCATCTTCTCGGCGTACCTGGTCATGGTGGGCACGCGGCTGTCGCCATTCTTGTAGACGCGGTGGCCGAAGCCCATCACCAGCGCCTTGTGGTCGAACTTGCCCTCCAGCCACGCCACCGCCTTCGACGGTTCGCCGATCTCGGCCAGCATGTGCATCACCGCCTCGTTGGCGCCGCCATGCAGCGGCCCCTTCAGCGCGGCGATACCGGCGGTGACGGCGCCGTGCAGGTCGGCGCCCGTGCTGGTCACGGTGCGGGCGGTGAAGGTGGAGGCGTTGAAGCCGTGCTCGGCGTAGAGGATCAGCGAGACGTCGAAGGCCTTCACCACCTCGGGCTGCGGAACCTTACCAAACACGACATGGAAGAAGTTCTCGGCGAAGGTGAGCTTCGGGTCCGGCTCCACCGGCGCCTGCCCCTTGGTGGCGCGGTGCGCGGCGGCGATGGCGGTCGGGATCTTGGCCAGCAGCCGCATCGCCTTGCGGCGCGTGGCGGGCTCGGAGGTATCCGCCGCCTCGGGGTCCTCCATGCCGAGGAAGCTCACCGCGGTGCGGATCGCGTCCATCGGGTGGGCATCGTGCGGGAAGGCCTGGATCACCTGGTGCAGCGCCGGCGTGATGCCGCGCTGCGAGGCCTCCTCGCGCCGGAACCCGGCCAGTTGCGCGGCGTTGGGCAGCTCGCCGTTCCACAGCAGGTAGGCCACCTCCTCGAAGCTGCACTGCTCGGCGAGATCCTGCACCGCGTAGCCGCGATAGGTCAGGCTGTTGGTCTCCGGCATCACCTTCGAGACGGCGGAGACATCGGCGATGACGCCGACCAGGCCCTTGCGGATCTCGGGCTGGGTGTCGCTCATGGGTGTCGTTCCTTCCTTGGTGTTCTTGTCGGGCGGGCCAAGCAGAGGAGAGGCCGGGGCGCATGGTGGCGCGCCCCGGCCGGCGGAGGATCAGCAGCGGCGGGTCAGAAGATGCCCGGCTTGCCCTCGGCCAGCGCGCCGCGCGGCAGGCTGACATTGAGCAGGTGCAGCTCGCCGGCCTCCAGGCGCGGCAGGTCCTGCACCACCTCCAGGAAGCGGCGGCTCTCGCGCGGGGTGATCAGCCCCTCGGTCAGGATCTCGAACTTGCGGATATAGTCCTCGCGGCCGAAGGGCTTCGCCCCCAGCGGGTGGGCGTTGGCCACCGCCATCTCGTCCACCAGCCTCGTACCGTCCTTGAAGATGATCTCGACGCGCGCGCCGAAGGCCTTCTCGTCCGGGTCGGTCGAGTGGTAGCGGCGGGTCCACTCCGGGTCCTCGCGCGTCTCGATCTTGTGCCACAGCCGCACCGTGTCGGCCCGCCCCGCGCGCTTCGGCGCGTAGCTGTCCACGTGGTGCCAGCGCCCGTCCTGCAGGGCGACGGCGAAGATGTACATGATGGAGTGGTCCAGCGTCTCGCGGCTGGCCTTGGGGTCCATCTTCTGCGGGTCGTTGGCCCCGGTGCCGATGACGTAGTGGGTGTGGTGGGAGGTGTGGATGACGATCTTCTCGATCGCCTCCTGGTCCGGGATCTGCTCGCGCAGCTTGAAGGCGAGGTCGATCAGCGCCTGGCTCTGGTACTCGGCCGAGTGCTCCTTGGTGTAGGTGTCGAGGATGGCGCGCTTGGGCTCGCCCTTCTCCGGCAGCGGCACCTCGTAGTAGGTCGGGCCATAGACGTCGGCACGGTTGCTCCGCCCCGACAGCACCCAGGCAATGACCGAATCCTCGCCCTCGTAGATCGGGCTCGGCGCGCCCTCGCCGCGCATGGCGCGGTCCACGGCTTCCACCGCCAGCTTCCCGGCATGGGCGGGCGCGAAGGCCTTCCAGGAGGAGATTTCGCCCTTGCGGCTCTGGCGGAAGGTGATGGTGGTGTGCAGCGCCTGCTGCACCGCCTGGTAGATCACCTCCTGCTTCAGCCCGAGCAGCGTGCCGATGCCCGCCGCCGCCGAAGGCCCGAGATGGGCGATGTGGTCCACCTTGTGCTCGTGCAGGCAGATGGCGCGCACCAGGTCCACCTGGATCTCGTAGCCGGTGGCCAGGCCGCGGATCAGGTCCTTGCCCGAGCGGCCCATGGTCTGCGCGACCGCCAGCACGGGGGGGATGTTGTCGCCCGGGTGGGAATAGTCGGCGGCGAGGAAGGTGTCGTGCATGTCGAGCTCGCGCACCGCCGTGCCGTTCGCCCAGGCCGCCCATTCCGGCGAGATCTCCTTCGACGCCGGCAGGCCGAACACCGTGGCGCCGCCCTTCCTCGGGTGGCCCAGCGCCATGGTGCGCGCGGTGGTGGGGGCGGAGCGGTTGATCGCCGCGATCGCCACCGCCGCGTTGTCGATGATGCGGTTGATGATCATCTCGGCCACCGGCTTCTGCACCGCCACCTTGTCGGCGGCGACGCCGGCGATCTTCCAGGCCAGCTGCTCCTCGCGCGGCAGCAGCGCCTTGGAGGGGTGGACCTTGACGGGGTGTTTCTTCATGGGCGGGCGTTCTCCCTCATCCGTGTGGAATGGTGGCGCTGTTGTGCGCCGCGTCCACGCCATCGTCCATTCCGATTGACGGCGCGGCACGATAGCTTTTCCGTATCGCCGATGGATTTCCGACTCCTCCGCCGCCTCGGGCATTTCCTCGCCGTCGCCGAGGAAGGGCATTTCGGCCGCGCCGCCGCGCGGCTCGGCCTGTCGCAGCCGCCGCTCACCGCGCAGATCCAGGCGCTGGAGGCGGAGCTCGGCGTGCGGCTGCTGGAGCGCACCCGCAAGGGCGCGCGGCCGACGCGCGAAGGCGAGGCGCTGCTGCCGCTGGCGCGCCGCGTGGCGGAGGATGCCGGCGCGCTGGAGGCGCTGGCGGGCGAGCAGCGCGCCGGGCGGCACGCGCCGGTGGCCCTCGCCTGCGTCACCTCCGGCCTGTTCGACCACCTCCCCCCGCTGGTGCGGGCGCTGCGCGCCGCGCGCCCCGAGGCCGCGATCGCCGTGCGCGAGATGGACACGGCCGATGCGGTGGAGGCGCTGCGCCGCGGCGAGGTGGACATCGCGCTGCTGCGGCTGGACCGCGACCGCCTGCCGGTGCGCGTGCTGCCGCTCGGCGAGGACATGCTGGTGGCGGCGCTGCCCGAAGGCCACCCGCTGCTCGCCGCCTACCCCGAGGCGCTGCCGCTCTCGGCGCTGGCCGGCGCGCCGCTGCTGACCCTGCCGCGCTCGATCAGCCCGGCCTATTTCGACGCGCTGGTGGCCGCCTGCCGCGCCGCCGGATTCGAGCCGCGCGGCGTGCGCGAGGTGGGCTCGGCCATGGCGCAGCTCGGCTTCGTCGCCTCCGGCCTTGGCGTCGCGCTGGTTTCCTCCGGCATGGCGCGCATCCACCCGCCGGGCGTGGTGTTCCGCGAATTGCGCGGGCCGATCCGCGCCGTCGGCGTGGCGCTGGCCTGGAATGAGGAGCGGCAGAGCGAGGCGGCGGAGGATGTGCTGCGCGTCGCCCGGCAGGTGTTCAACGGCCCCGCCACGCTCAGGCCTGGGGCGTGAGAAGGCGGCGCTCGCCGCCAGCGGTTTCGCGCCCCATCATCGCGCCGCAACGCTCCACACGCCGATTTTCCTGCGCGATCAGGCCATAAGCGCTTTCTTCTCAGGCGGCATGTCGGCATTGTGCGCGCGGCCAGGCCATGCAGGGGACCCTGCACGCCCGGCACGCGGCCCCTCCAAGCAAGGGCCGGTGCGCCGGATGTGCAGGTTGCGTGGCCCGGCCTCGGCCCCGGCGGCGCCTGCCGGCGGGGCTCCTGGGGGATGCGCGGCGGAGGCACCGGGGGCGGTGCCGCGGCCGCGCAGAGGGGGAAGGCCATCATGCTGGAGAACGGCATCACACAACGATGCCGCGCGGGCATCTTCGCACTGCTCGCCGCGGCCCTGCTTGTCCTGTCAACCGCGCCCGCCCGGGCGCAGATCGGCGGCAGCCGCTACGCCGCCATCGTCGTCGACGCCGGCACGGGCGAGGAGCTGCTGGCGATCAACGCCGACGAGCCGCGCTACCCGGCCTCGCTGACCAAGATGATGACGCTCTACATGGTGTTCGAGGCGATGGAGCGCGGCCGCGTCTCGGCCAGCACGCGCATCCCCGTCTCGCGCCACGCGGCGGGGCAGGAGCCCTCGAAGCTGGGGCTGAAGGCGGGCGGCAGCATCGCGGTGCGGGATGCCGTCATGGCGCTGGTCACCAAGTCGGCCAACGACGCCGCCGCCGCGCTCGGCGAGTATCTGGCGCAGGGCAGCGAGGTGCAGTTCGGCCGCATGATGACGCGCAAGGCGCAGGCGCTGGGCATGCGCAACACCAGCTTCCGCAACGCCTCCGGCCTGCCGGACGCCAACCAGGTGACCACGGCGCGCGACATGTCGATCCTCAGCCGCGCGCTGATCCACGACTTCCCCGGGCGCTACGCCTATTTCAGCGCCCGCAGCTTCCGCTACGCCGGGCAGAGCATGGGAAACCACAACCGCCTGCTCACCGAGTATGACGGGGCGGACGGCATCAAGACCGGCTACATCCGCGCCAGCGGCTTCAACCTGGCGGCCAGCGCCGAGCGCCAGGGCACGCGGCTGGTGGCCGTGGTGTTCGGCGGCGCCAACAGCCGCGAGCGCGACGACCATGTGATGGCGCTGCTCGACCGCGGCTTCGCCGAGGCCCGGCGCGGCCTGCCGCCCGACATGCTGATGGCGCGGGGGCCGTCCATGGGCGGTGCCCGCCTCGTAGGCGCGGCGCAGGCGGCGCCGATGGCCGCCCCCGTGGCGCGGGCGGTGAAGCCGTCCATCAAGCCGGCCACGCCGGCGGCCAGCCGCACCCCCCGCCCCGCCCCGCGTGGCGGCGACTGGGTGGCGCAGGTCGGCGCCTTCGCCGACAGCGGCACGGCCCGCCAGGTGGCCGGCCGCGCGGCGCGCGGCCCCGGCACCGCCCGGGTGCAGGCGGTGCGGGTGGATGGCAAGCGTTTCTGGCGTGCCCAGGTGACGGACCTCTCCGCCGCCCAGGCGCGCCGCATCTGCCGGCAGGTGCGCGGCCCCTGCATGGTGATCTCGCCCTGAGGCTCCCGGAGCCCGGCTCGCCTCCCGGGCGGCGCCGGGCGCGAATCCGCGCCGCGCCCGGTTGAGGGGAGGCCGGGCCGGGCCTAGTCTGCCCGCCGCGTTCCTCAACCCGAGCGAGGCGGACCTCCCGGCCATGCAGCTTCCCTACGACCGCGTCCTGCGCGGCAACCTCGTGCTCCCGGACGGCATCCTGAAGGATGGCTATGTCGCGGTGCGCGGCGAGAGCATCGCGGCGATCGGCGCGGGCGAGTTGCCCCCGGCGAAGCAGGTGGACGATTTCTCCGGCCGCACCATCCTGCCCGGGCTGGTGGATGGCCACATGCACACCGGCAGCGCCATCGGCTGGCCCGGCATCGAGGGTGCCACCATGTCCGCCGCCGCCGGCGGCGTGACCACGGTGTGCGACATGCCCTACGACATCCCGCGCGCCGTCACCTCCGCCGCCATCTTCCACGAGAAGGTGGAGGCGGTGCACCAGCTCTCGCATGTGGACGTCGCGCTCTACGGCACCATCCGCAAGACCGGCGGCATCGACGAGATCGCCGGGCTGGCCGAGGCGGGCGCCTCCGCCTTCAAGCTCTCCACCTATGAGTACGACGCGGTGCGCTTCCCGCGCATCGACCACCCGACCATGGTCGCCGCCTTCCGCGAGATCGCCAAGACCGGGCTGATGGTGGCCGTCCACAACGAGGACCAGGAGCTGGTCGAGCGCCTGACCGCCGAGGCGAAGGCCAGCGGCCGGGTGGACCCGATCATGCACGCCCGCACCCGCCCGCCGCTGGCCGAGACCATGGCCGACCTCGAGATCTTCGAGATCGGGCTGGAGACGGGGGCGCATGTGCACATCGCCCATTCCTCCGTGGCCCGCGGCTTCGAGATCGCCGAGAGCTTCCGCGCCATGGGGGCGAAGGCCAGCGGCGAGGCCTGCATCCAGTATCTCTGCATGACGGAGGAGGACCTCGTCCGCCTCAAGGGCTTCGGCAAGTGCAACCCGCCCTTCCGCACGGCCGAGGAGGTGGAGCGCATGTGGGCGGCGCTGGTGGCCGGCAAGATGGCCTATGTCTCCACCGACCACGCCCCCTGGCAGCGCGAGAAGAAGCTCGGCGACGACATCTTCGCCTGCGGCGCGGGCCTCACCGGCATGCAGAGCTACGCGCCGCTGATGTATTCCATGCTGGTCGAGCGCGGCCTGCCGCTGACGCTGATGGCGAAGTACTGCGCCGAGAACACCGCGCGCTACCACGGGCTGTTCCCGAAGAAGGGCGCCATCCGCCTCGGCTCGGACGCCGACCTGCTGGTGATGGAGGAAGGCGACTTCACCTTCGACGAGGCGACCATCCAGGACCGGCCGGATGCCCGCTGGTCGCCCTATCACGGCCGGCCGATGAAGGCACGCGTGGCCGCCACCTATCTGCGCGGCGCGCAGGTGTGGGATGGCGCCACGGTGCTGGCGAAGCCCGGCCAGGGCCGCTTCGTGCCGCGCCAGCACCGCGAGAGCGTGCTCGGCTGATGCGCGGCCTGCTGGTGGCCGGGGCGACGGTCGGCGCCTTCGCCCTCTGGATCTGGCTCACCGGGCCCGGCACCAGCCTGCCGCTCGCGCTCGGCGGCGGCCTGTTCGCGCTGCTGGCCGGGCGTGT
Source organism: Teichococcus aestuarii (assembly GCF_042651065.1). Classification (NCBI taxonomy): domain Bacteria; kingdom Pseudomonadati; phylum Pseudomonadota; class Alphaproteobacteria; order Acetobacterales; family Roseomonadaceae; genus Roseomonas; species Teichococcus aestuarii. The sequence continues at coordinate 44,648 of NZ_JBHSCH010000025.1, read as the reverse complement.
CGCCTACCGGCTGCTGACGCCGCCCTCCCCCGAGAACGACACCGGCCCCGAAGGGGCGCAAGACAGAGGAAAGCGCGATGTTTGAGGTGCGCGAAGAGAAGGACGGCAATTTCTCCGTCTGGATCGCCGGGCAGGAGCGCCTGGCCATGCTGAAGACCGAGGCGGCCGCCGTGGCGCTGATGGAAGCCTTCGAGGATTCCTGGGACGAAGCCTTCATGCAGGCCGTGGCCTCGGTGCAGGAGGACTACGCGGCCGATTTCATCGACCCCCTGCCCCCCGCCAGCAACTGAAGCCCCGCCAGCAACTGAAGCCGAGGAGAGCCCGCATGTCCCGCCGCCTCACCGTCGCCGCCGCCCAGCTCGGCCCCATCCAGAAAGCCGAGCCGCGCGCGGCCGTCGTCGCCCGCCTGGTGCGGCTGATGGAGACCGCGCACAGGCGCGGCGCCGAGGTCGTCGTCTTCCCCGAGCTGGCGCTGACCACCTTCTTCCCGCGCTGGTACGAGGAGGACATCAACGCCGCCGACCACTGGTACGAGCAGGCGCTGCCCTCGAACGAGACGGCGCCGCTGTTCGAGGCGGCGCGGAAGTTCAACATCGGCTTCCACCTCGGCTATGCCGAGATCGCCCACGAGGCGGACGAGACGGGGGTGGTGCGCAAGCGGCACTTCAACACCGCCGTCTATGTGCATCCCTCGGGCGAGGTGGTGCTGAAGTACCGCAAGGTGCACCTGCCCGGGCACCGCGAGTTCGACCCGGCGCGCAAGGTGCAGCACCTGGAGAAGCGCTACTTCGAGGTGGGCAATCTGGGCTTCCCCGTGGTGCGGGCGCCGATCGGCCAGGCGGGGCCGGTGAACATCGGCATGCTGATCTGCAACGACCGCCGTTGGCCGGAGGCCTGGCGCGTGCTCGGCCTGCAGCAGGTGGAGCTGGTGATGCTGGGCTACAACACGCCCTCCATCAACCAGGACGCCAAGGGCTTCGAGGCGCACCACCTGCGGGTGCTGCACTCCCACCTCTCCATCCAGGCCGGCTGCTACCAGAATGCCTGCTTCGGCGTGGGCGTGGCCAAGGCGGGGGTGGAGGATGGCTGCGAGCTGTTCGGCCATTCGATCATCGTCAACCCGCAGGGCGAGATCATGGCCCAGGCGACGAGCTGGGATGACGAGCTGATCGTGGCCGATTGCGATCTCGACCAGTGCACGCTGGGCCGCACCAGCATCTTCAACTTCGCCGCCCACCGCCGCCCCGAGGCCTATGGCCGTATCGTCGAGCAGACGGGCAGCGTGGCGCCGGCGGAATGGCAGCCCGCCGCCCGCGCCGCCGAGTAAACTTTCCGCAAGGTGGCGGAAACAGGGCCGCCACCGCCGCAGCCTTGCCGCGCCTCCATCGCCATCTCGGCGGTGGAGGTGATCCCATGGCTGATGAATCCCAGACCCGCCGCCGGTTCGGCCTGCTGCTGATGGGCGGCCTGCTGCTGCCGCTGGCGCCCGCCCGGGCGGACGACGATGACGACGACGATGACGATGGCCGCCGCAGTCGCGGCTGGCTGTCCGATCGCCGCCGCGACCGGGACGACGATGACGACGACCGGGATGATGACGACCGGGACGATGACGACGATGATGAGGACCGCCGCCGCGGCCGGCGTGGGCGGGATGACGACGATGATGACGATTGAGACCGCCGCCGCCGGCATGTGCGGACAGCGGCGGTAGGAGCGGCGCCGGGCGGGAGGGGAAGAGGCCTCCCCGGCTCGCCGAATGCCGCCGCCCCCTGGAGCAGATCGCGAGCAGGCTGCTTTGCCTGATCGCGTGAAGATGCTCGTGAAAACAACGAGCCGGAGCCTTTTCCGTGCGCCGGTGCGAGCGGAGTAGGCTCTAGCCTGTCGCCAGCAGCGCCTGCACCGCCGCCGCCTGGCAGGGCTCGATCACCGGCACGCCCGCAGCGTCCTCGACCGCCGCGCGGTGCCCGGCCATGCCGGCGCAGCCCAGGATGACGGCTTCGGCGCCCTCGGCCACCAGGGCCCGCGCCGTATCGCACAGCGCGCCGCGCGCCGCCTGCGGGTCGGTCAGCGTCTCCATCGGCAGGTTGAGGGCGATGCTGGCGGCCAGGCGCTGCTCCGCTCCCATCGCCTGCAGCGCACGCCGCTGCCGCGCCTTGGACGCCTCGACGAAGGCGATGACGCCGAAGCGCTCCGCCCGCGCCAGCGCCGCCGCCACCGCCGCGCGGAACGGGCCGAAGACCGGGCGCCGCGTCACGCTGCGCACCGCCTCCAGCCCGGGGTCGGACACGCAGGCGATGATGTAGGCCGCCGCCGGCTCGGCCTCGACCATGCGGCAGAGCGGCTCGGCCACGCCGTACCAGTCCCGCCAGGAGGCGATGGCGGGCGGACCGCCGGGCAGCGAGACCACCTCGAAGGGCGGCCGCCCTGGCAGGGCGAACTCCGCCAGGCTCTCGGCGATGCCGCGGGTGCAGCTTTCCGAGCTGTTCGGGTTGATGACGAGGATACGATGGCCCATCTGCCAGATATCCTCCGCCAGCCTGCGACCGCGCAAGGCCCCCGCTCGCGCGGCTGCTCTTGATCGCCGGGGCCGGACATGCGGTTATTGCACCGCACACGAAATGCCCGGCGACAGGGCTGAAAACGATAAAGCCAGGACCATGCCCATGGATCGCCCGCCCGAGCGCTGGGAGCCAGACCGCGCCGCCTCCACCGATACCGTGCCGCTCCCGCCGCTCACCACCATGCTGAAGCGGGGCGCCCTGAACCGCTGCCCGTTCTGCGGCGAGGGCAAGGTGTTCCGTGGCTATCTGACCGTGGTGCCGGAATGCAGCCATTGCGGCGCCGAGCTGGGCCGCCTGCGCGCCGACGACGCGCCGCCCTACTTCACCATCTTCATCGTCGGCCACCTCTTCGTCCCCGTCGTGTTCTGGGTCGAGAAGGCCTATGAGCCGCCGATGTGGCTGCACATGGCGCTGTGGCTGCCGCTCTTCACCATCGCCTCCATGCTCACGCTTCGGCCGGTCAAGGGCGCGGTGGTGGGGTGGATGCTGCGCCTCGGCCTGACCGGCAACGAGGGCGACGCCCCCGTGGTGCGCCGGCGCGACGGCACGGCCAAGCCCATGGTGGTGAATCCCTCGGTGCAGCGTGGCGATGGCTGACCAGCGGCTGGAGCGGATTGCCCTGCCGGACACCGCCCCCCTGCCCAACCCCTATGCCGAGGCCGACCGCGCACAGGCGGTGGCCGACCTGCTGGCCGGCAACCGCTTCGACCCCACCGGCCTGCCGCCCGGCCCCTATGTGCTGCATCTGGAGGTCCGCGACGGCCGCCTGGTCTTCGACATCCACGACACGCGCGATGCGCCGCTGCGCATCATCGCGCTGGCGCTCGGCCCGTTCCGCCGGCTGATCAAGGACTACCACATGGTGGTCGCCAGCCATGAGCAGGCGGTGACGGAAGGCGGTTCCGAGGCACGCATCCAGGCCATCGACATGGGCCGGCGCGGCCTGCACAACGAGGGCGCCGAGCTGCTCTGCCAGCGGCTGGATGGCCGCGTGACGCTGGATTTCGAGACCTCCCGCCGTCTCTTCACCCTGGTCTGCGCCCTGCACCAGCGGATCTGACCCGCCCGCTTCACATGACGCGGCGGCGGCAAAGCGCCTATATGCGGGGGCCGGAATTCTCCCCCCGCCCGCGCGCGGCCACACGGACGGAGCCTGCCCCCCATGAAGATCGACGGCGTTCCCTATCGCAGCGTCTGGGTTGACCCCGAGGATGGCTGGTCGGTCCGCATCCTGGACCAGACCCGCCTGCCCTGGACGGTCGAGATCCTGCGCCTCGTGGACGAGAAGCAGGTGGCGCACGCCATCAAGTCGATGCAGGTGCGCGGCGCGCCGCTGATCGGGGCCGTGGCCGCCTACGGGCTGGCGCTGGCGCTGCGGCGCGACGATTCGGACGCGGCGCTGGAGGCCGTGGCCGCCATGCTGGGCCGTACCCGCCCCACCGCCATCAACCTGCGCTGGGCGCTGGACCGCATGCTGCGCGCGCTGCGCCCGGTGCCCGCCGGCGCGCGCGCCGCCGCCGCCTACGCCGCCGCGGCCGACATCGCCGAGGACGATGTGGAGACCTGCCGCCGCATCGGCCAGCACGGGCTGCCTCTGTTGCAGGCGATCGCCGCCCGCAAGCCGGGCAAGCCCATCAACGTGCTGACCCATTGCAACACCGGCTGGATCGCCACCGTCGACTACGGCACGGCGCTCTCCGTCATCTACCAGGCGCATGATGCCGGGCTGCCGGTGCATGTGTGGGTGGACGAGACGCGCCCGCGCAACCAGGGCTCGGCGCTGACGGCGTGGGAGCTGGGCAAGCACGGCGTGCCGCACACCGTCATCGCCGACAATGCCGGTGGCCATCTGATGCAGCATGGCGAGGTGGACATCGTGCTGGTGGGCACCGACCGGGTGACGCGCCAGGGCGACGTGGCCAACAAGATCGGCACCTACCTGAAGGCGCTGGCGGCGCACGACAATGGCGTGCCCTTCTGGGTGGCGCTGCCGCATTCCACGCTGGACATGAGCGTGCGCGACGGGGTGCGCGAGATTCCGATCGAGGAGCGCGACGCGCGCGAGGTGCTGGAGACCACCGGCCAGACCTGGGATGGCCGCGTCGAGACGGTGCGCACCGCCGCCCCCGGCAGCGCCGGCCTCAACCCGGCCTTCGACGTGACGCCGGCGCGCCTCGTCACCGGGCTGATCACCGAGCGCGGCCGCTGCGACGCCTCCGAGACGGGGCTGCTCGGCCTCTACCCGGAGTTCGCGGCCGCCGCCTGAATGGCATGGAAGGGGGCGCGCCCCCTTCCCTCCGGGCGCGTGCCGTTGCACGCTTCTTGCAAGCCGGGCGGCCATTTCCGGCCGTAACCCGGCCCTCAGGGAGTGTCTCGCCGATGCGTCGTCTTGTCCTGTCCGCCTTCCTTGCCGCGCCGCTGGCGCTGGCCGCGCTCTCCGGCGCCGCCCACGCCCAGCAAGGAGGGGCCCAGCAGCCGCTGCGCACGGCGGTGGACGGCACCTTCGCCCCCCACGCCTTCCCCAAGCTCGATGGCGGCGTGCAGGGCTTCAACGTCGATCTGTTCACCGAGGTGGCGCGCCGCATGGGCCGCCCCGTCACCATCGACAGCGCCAGTTTCTCCGGCCTAGTGCCGGCGCTGAACGCCGGGCGCTACGACTTCCTGGCCGCGCCGGTGACGGTGACGGCCGAGCGCGCCGAGAACCTGCTCTTCACCGAGGGCTATCTCTACACCGAGTTCCAGTTCGGCATCCGCAAGGGCACGCCGCCGATCAAGTCGCTCGACGACATCCGCGGCAAGGCCATCGCGGTGAACAAGGGCTCCGCCTACGACGCCTGGGCGCAGAAGAACGCGGAGCGGTACGGCTTCACGGTGCAGACCTTCGACAGCCAGCCGGACGCGGTGCAGGCCGTCATCGCCAACCGCGTCTATGCCACGCTGGGCGGCAACACCACCATCCGCTACGCCGCGACGCGCGCGCCGATGCTGGTGCCGGACTTCACCATCAAGGAGACCCGCGCCCACTGGGCCGCGCCCTTCCGCAAGGACAATGCGGCGCTGCGCAACGCGGTGGAGAACGTGCTGGAGTGCATGAAGCAGGACGGCACGGTGGCCAAGCTCTCCGAGAAGTGGTTCGGCAGCAAGCCTGCGGCGGATGACGCCGAGAACACCGTCTTCCCCGGCTATGGCGTGCCCGGCCTGCCCGGCCACGACGCCACCGCGCACACGCCGAACTGTGGTTGAGCGGGCAGGCTGAGGCGGGAACCACGCGGCGGGCCGGGCGTTCCTTCGCCGGAAGGAGACCGGCCATGCCGCGTGGAGACAAATCGGCCTACACGGACAAGCAGAAGCGCAAGGCGGAGCACATCGAGGAAAGCTACGAGGCCCGCGGCGTGCCGGAGGAGGAGGCGGAGCGCCGCGCCTGGGCGACCGTGAACAAGGATTCGGGCGGCGGCAACAAGAGCGGCTCGGGCCGCGGCCACCCGGACAGCAACGCCGCCGCGCATGAAGGCGGCCAAAAGGGCGGCGAGGCTTCGGCCCACCGCCCGGCGGCGGCCCGCTCCGCCTCGGCGAAGAAGGCCGCCGAGACGCGCCGGGCGCATCAGCACTGAGGGGGCAGGCCGCCCCCTCCGCCGCTCAGCGCTGCCGCCAGGGCAGCCCCTCGGCCTTCCAGCCGGCCACGGTGCCGCGGTGGCCGCCCGCGTCCGGCGGCCCCTCGAAGCCGTCCGCCACGTTGTAGGCGTGCTGGAAGCCGGCGGCCTTCGCCGCCTGCGCCGCCGCCAGGCTGCGCGCGCCGGAGCGGCACAGGAAATACAGCTTGTTCAGCGGCGTCAGCCCGGCCTTGCGCAGATGGTCCGGGAAGGCGCCGTTCACCTGCATGCTGGGATAGACCTGCCAGGGGATCAGCACCGGCTGCTTGCCGGCCTCCCCGAGATCCGGCAGCCCGACGAAATTCCATTCGGCATCGGTGCGCACATCCACCAGCACGGCGTCCGGGTCCGTGCGCAGGCTTTCCCAGGTGGCACCCGGGGTCACGTCGTCGACGCTCATGGCGGAACTCCTCTGCGTGTCCAGTCCTTACAGTGTGGGGTCGCGGCGGCGCGGCGTCCATGCCACTGGCCCCGACGCGCCGGCCGGGGCAGGATGCGCGGCAGCGTCGGGCGGCAGGAGGGTTGGGGATGGCACTCGTGGTGGCGGTGGCGCAGCGCAAGGGCGGCGCCGGAAAATCGACCGTCGCGGCCACCCTGGCGACGGCGCTGGCGGCCAGCGGCCATGGCGTGGCCTTGCTGGACAGCGACCCGCAGCAGACCCTGGCGCGGTGGAACCAGGAGCGGCAGGGCCGCGCCCAGGCGGCCGCCCTGCGCTTCGAGGCGGTGGCCGGCTGGCGCATGCCGGCCACGCTGGACCGGCTGCGCCGTGAACACGACTTCCTGATCATCGACACGCCGCCGCACGCCGACACCGATTCGCGTATCGCCATCCGCGCGGCCGACCTGGTGCTGGTGCCGCTGCAGCCCTCGCATGCCGATCTGTGGGCGATGGACGCGACGCTGGATGTGGCGGCCGCCGAGCGGCGCGCGGTGCGGCTGCTGATGAACCGCGTGCCCCCCAGCGGCCGCCTGCGCGACGAGATCGCCGCCGAGCTGGCGCGGCGCGGCCTGCCGGTGCTGGCACCCACGCTGGGCAACCGCACCGCCTTCGCCAGCGCCTTCGCGCAGGGGCTGGGGGTGGCGGAAGCCGCGCCGCGTGGTACCGCCGCCGACGAGGCGCGTGCCCTGGCGCGCGCCATCGAGGACCACCGCAAGGAATGACCGGGATGACGCTTGTCTATGTGCTGCACCTGCTGGGGGCCGTGCTCTGGGTCGGGGGCATGGCTTTCGCGATCCTGGCGCTGCGGCCGAGCCTGGCCACGCTGCCCGGGCCGCAGCGGCTCGCCGTGCTGGGGGGCGCCTACCGCCGCTTCTTCCTGGTGGTGTGGCACGCCATGCCGGTGATGCTGGCCAGCGGCTACGCGCTGCTGTTCGGCTGGTATGGCGGCTTCGCCGGCTCGGGCTGGCACATCCACACCATGCACCTGACCGGGCTGATCATGTCGGCCGTGTTCCTGGCCATCTTCTTCGGGCCGTGGAAGGCGATGCGCGCCGCCCTCGCCGCCGGGCAGGATGCCGCGGCGGCCGCGGCGGCCGACAAGGTGCGCCGCCTCGTCACCCTCAACCTCGTCATCGGCCTGCTCACCGTCATCGTTGCCGGCTGGGGGCGCTTCGGCGGATGAGCCTGGCGGCCGGGATCGAGCTGGTCCCCGACAACAAGGGGCCGGAGGCGCAGGCGGTGCTGGCCGGCCTCGCCACGCACCGCCGCGCCGCCATGGAGGCGCGGCCGGAGGCGCTGGAAGCACACCCGCTCTGCTTCCTGCGGCGGGATGCCGGGGGCGTCATCCGCGCCGGGCTGGTGGGCGAGGTGACGATGGACTGGCTGTTCATCGACAAGTTCTGGGTCGATGAGAGCCTGCGCGGCCAGGGCACCGGCAGCGCCCTGCTCGCCGCCGCCGAGGCCGAGGCGCGGCGCATCGGCGCGGTGGGGGCGCATCTCTACACCAGCAGCTTCCAGGCGCCGGCCTTCTACCGCAAGCACGGCTTCCAGGAGATCGGCCGGCTGGAAGGGCGGCCGCGGGGGCACCACCGCCTCTGGTTCGCCAAGCGCTTCGGGGCGCCGGCCGGCTGAGGGCGCCGCCGCCGGGGCGGCTTCCGAACCCGCCCTGGCTGGCGCGGTTCTCCTGCGGCGGGCGGCTCCTCGCCCGCCATCAAGGAGGCCTGCCGGCATGTCGCGTACCATCACCATTCTGCTGCCTCCGGAAAGGACCGACGCGGTGGCCGCCCGGCTTGGCGGCTGCGAAGGCGTGGTCGGGCTGGGCCTGCAGCGTGGCGGCTCGCTCAAGCCGGCCGGCGACGTGCTCACGGTGCAGGCCACCAACCAGGGTCTCGCGGCGGCCCGGCAGGTGCTGGATGAGCACGGTATCGGCACGGATGTCGGCCTGGTGACGACCGGCAACCCCTCCAGCCTGATCGCCGCCCAGGGCCAGGACGCCATCAGCTGCGAGGATGACGAGGCGGACTGGGAGGAGATGAACACCCTGATGCGCCAGGACACCAACATCGGCAGCAACTTCCTGCTGGCGATGTTCCTGGCCGGGGTCGTGGCCGCTGCGGGCCTCTGGACCGACACGCTGCACATCGTCATCGGCGCCATGGTCATCGCGCCCGGCTTCGAGCCGATCCTGCGCGTGCCCTTCGGCCTGCTGGGCGGCCGGAACCAGGCGACGCTGCATGGGCTGAAATCCACCGCCGGCGGCTATGCCGCCCTCCTCCTCGGCGCCGCCCTCGCCATGCTGTTCCTGGGCATGGCCTCGCCCTCGGCCGCCAGCCTGGGCGAGCAGCACTGGGTGCAGTACTGGACCAAGGCGGAGATCTCCTCGGTGCTCGTCTCGCTGGCGGCCGGGGCCGCCGGGGCGGTGATCATCGCGGCGCAGCACTCGGTGCTGACGACCGGCGTGATGATTGCGCTGGCCCTGATCCCCACCATGACGATCGTCGGCATGGCGGTGGTCAGCCTGGAATTCGTGCTGGCCGGCAAGGCGCTGCTGCGCTGGGCCCTCGACGTGGTCTGCGTCGTGGCGGGCGGCGGCAGCGTCTTCCTGCTCAAGCGCCGGATGCAGCACCGCGGCGCCGCCTGAACCCGGCGCCGCCCCTAACCGGGCGGCGGACCGGGGCGCCAGGAGGTGTTTATTTGTGCGGATGAGGCAATAAGCCGAAACTTGGCCATTCCTTCCGCTTTGTGCAGGCGGCCGGCGACCAGCCGGCTGCCCATCAGGCTGCCTTCCCGCATCGAGGACTACCCCCCGTGGACACACCCCAGGCCCGCGCGAATCTGCTGGCCGCCTTCCAGCTGAGCGAAGCGGACCTTTCGGCGCTGCGCGCCCAGGCGCCGCTGTTGCAGCAGCGGCTGCCCTCGCTGATCGAGAGCTTGCAAGCCCGCTTCGCGCCCTGGCCCGAGATCCAGTCCGCCCTGGCCCGGCCCGAGGTGCACCGCGTGCGGCTGGCGCACTGGCTGCGCCTGGCCAGCGGCCAGCTGGACGAGGGCTTCACCGCCTCCGCCCGCGCCCTGGCCGATGCCTTCTACCGCCATGGCGTGCCGGGCTACGCCGTGGCCATTTGCCACGCCACCGTGGCGCATGGCGTGGCCGACATGCTGGCGGAGGCGCTGGCGCCGCGCGGCCTGGGGCGCCTGTGGCCCTTTGCCGCCCGGCGGCGGGCCGCCGGGCTGCGTGCCGCGCTGGTGCGCGTCGCCTGGCTGGACCTGGAGGTGCTGCTGGAGAGCTACGCCACCGCCGAACGCGCCAGCCGGCAGGCGGCGCTGCACGCCCTGGCCGGCACCTTCGAGGCGCGGGTGAGCGGCGTGGTGCAGGGCGTCGGCGCCTCCGCCGGCGCGCTGGACCAGGCGGTGCAGGTCATGTCCGGCACCGCCGGGCGGATGGGCGGTGCCTCGCACACCCTGGCCGAGGTGGCGCAGGAGGCCAGCACCACGGTGCAGACCGTGGCCAGCGCCACCCAGGAGCTGACGGCCTCCGTGGACGAGATCCGCCGCCAGGTCTCGCATTCGGCGCAGATGACCGCGCGCGCGGTGGAGGATGCCCACCGCACGGACACGGTGGTGCAGGCGCTGGCCGAGGGCGCCAGGCGGATCGACGACGTGGTGGGGCTGATCAGCAGCATCGCCGGGCAGACCAACCTGCTGGCGCTGAACGCCACCATCGAGGCGGCGCGCGCCGGCGAGGCCGGCAAGGGCTTCGCCGTCGTCGCCTCCGAGGTGAAGAACCTGGCCAGCCAGACCGCCCGCGCGACGGAGGAGATCAGCGGCCAGATCGGCCAGGTGCAGGACGCGACGCGCGAGGCGGTGGCGGCGATCGAGAACATCGCCCGCGCCATCGGGGCGGTGGGCGAGGTTTCCACCGCCATCGCCGCCGCCGTCGAGCAGCAGGGGCAGACCACGCGCGAGATCGCCGCCAGCATCCACCACGCCGCCGAGGGCAACCGCAAGGTCAGCGCGCTGGCCGCCGGCCTGACGCATGGCGCCCAGGAGGCCCAGGGCGTCGCCGCGCAGCTCACCGGCGCCGCCGGCGCGCTGGGCCGGCAGACCGACAGCCTGCAGGAGGCGGTCGGCGCCTTCCTGGCCGAGGTGCGGAGCTGACCGGCACGCCAGGGCCGGCATCCCGGCCCTGGCGTGCTCCCTCAGCCACCGCCCCCCGCACCGCCCCCCGGCCTCAGCGCTTCACCCCGAGCCGCACCTCGCGGTGCCAGATGTAGAGGCCCGAGGCCACCAGCACGGCGATGCCGGCGAAATCCCAGCCATCCGGCCGCTCGCCCCAGACCAGGATGCCCAGCGTCATGGTCCAGAGGATGCCGGAATACTCGAAGGGCGCGATCAGCGTCGTCTCGCCGCTGCGGTAGGCGGCCGTCATCAGCAGCTGCGCCAGGGCCGAGACGAGGCCCACCGCCGCCAGCAGCCCCCATTGCGCGGGCGTCGGCCAGACCCAGCCGGGAATCGCCGCCGCCGCCCCCACCACGCTGCCGCCGATGGCGAACCACAGCACGATGGCGGCGCCGCTCTCCCCCTGCGCGCCCATGCGGCGGATGGTGATCATCGCCAGCGCCCAGGCGACGGCGCCGGCCAGCACCGCCGCCACCGCGCCGCCCGGCAGCGCGCCGCCGCCGAAGCCGGGGCGGAGCATCAGCAGCACGCCGGCGAAGCCCACCAGCACCGCGCTGCACCGGCGCCACCCCACCTTCTCCCCCAGCAGCGGGATGGACAGGGCGGTGAGGAACAGTGGCATGGTGAAGCCCAGCGCCGTGACGGTGGCCAGCGGCAGGTGGACATAGCCGTAGAAGCTGCCGAACATGCCGATCAGCCCGTAGACGATGCGCTGCACATGCGACCACGGGTTGCGCGTGGCCAGGACCGCGCTCCGCCCTCCCGGCGGGGCGGTGGCCAGCGCCAGGGCCAGCAGCACCGGGATCGCGAAGAGGTTGCGGAACAGGATGACCTGCATGACCGGGATGGCCCCGCCCAGCAGCTTCACCGCCACGGCGGCGAGGGCGAAGGTGAGGGCTGCCCCCATGACGCAGAGGATGGCGCGGCGGCGCGCGGCGAGCAGCGCGCCCCTGTCGTCAGGACGGGCCGGCGGGGCATGGACGGAGGAAATGGGGCGGCTCATGATTGTGGCGTTTCCAGACGAGGTTAGGCTGCCCCCCGCATGAAGGCCAGACCATCCCCGCGGCACCCCAAGGCGCCGCCGGTGCCGCCGCACCCGCTCTACCTGCCGGAGAGCGACGAGGTTGCCTGGTCCGGCCGCTTCGCGCTGCAGGTCGTGCGCTTCCGCTACCGGCGCAGCGACGGCACGCCCTCCGCCCTGCTCACCTGGGAGATGTGGCGGCGCGGCCAGGGCGTGGTGCTGCTGCCCTACGACCCGCGCACCCGCCGCGTCGCGCTGATCGAGCAGTTCCGCCTGCCCGCCCTGGCCGCGGGCGAGGAGCCGGTGATGCGCGAGTGCCCCGCCGGCCTGCTCGGCGAGGGCGAGGACCCCGAGCGCGCCGCGCGGCGCGAGGCGGAGGAGGAGACCGGGCTGGTGCCCGACCGCGTGGAACCGATCGGCCAGTTCATGCTGATGCAGGGCGGCTGCGACGAGCGGATGCACTTCTACTGCGGCCGCGTCTCCCTGCCCGAGGCAGGGCTGCTCGGCCTGCGCGGGCTGGAGGCGGAGGGCGAGGAGACGCGCATCCTGGTGCTGCCGCTGGACGAGGCCCTGGCCCAGCTCGCCCGCAACGAGATCCGCAACGTCACGGCGGCGATGTCCCTGCTCTGGTTGCAGGTCAACGCGCCGCGCCTCGATACCGAATGGATGGATTGATGACAGAGACGCTGTTCCGCACCGAGCCCTATGCCCGCGAATGCACCGCCACGGTGGTCTCCTCGGGGCCGGAGGGCGTGGTCCTGGACCGCACCGTGTTCTACGCCCAGGGCGGCGGCCAGCCGGGGGACACCGGCTGGCTGCGCTGGGCGGGGGGCGAGATGCCCGTGAGCAACGCGGTGAAGGGCGAGGCCGGCGCGGTGCTGCACCTGCCGGCGCCCGACGCGCCCCTCCCCGCCCCCGGCACCGAGGTCACCGCCGCGCTGGACTGGCCGCGCCGCCACCGGCTGATGCGGATGCACACCACCCTGCACCTGCTGTGCAGCCTGATCCCCGGCGCCGGCGTCACCGGCGGGCAGATCGGGGTGGAGAAGTCGCGGCTGGATTTCGACCTGGCCGAGCCGCCCACCAAGGAATGGCTGAGCGAGCGCCTCAGCGCGCTCGCCGCCGAGGACCACGCGGTGGGCGAGCGCTGGATCACCGAGGCGGAGCTGGACGAGAACCCGGGCCTGGTGCGCACCCTCTCGGTGAAGCCGCCGCGCGGCGCCGGGCAGGTTCGGCTGGTGCGGATCGGCGCCGAGGCCTCGCCGGTCGATCTCCAGCCCTGCGGCGGCACGCATGTGGCGCGCACGGGGGAGATCGGCCCCGTCACCGTCACCAAGCTCGAGAACAAGGGCAAGCAGAACCGGCGCGTCTACATCACGCTGGAGGGATGAAACGCATGAACAACCTCGTTTCCACCGAATGGCTGGCGGCCGAGCTCGGCAAGCCGGACCTGCTGGTGTTCGACACCACCAAGTACCTGCCCAACGAGCCGAAGGACGCGCTGGCCGAATTCGCCGCCGCGCACATCCCCGGCGCCGGCTTCTTCGACATCGACGCCGTGGCCGACCCGGAGACGGACCTGCCGCACATGGCCCCCACCCCGGGCCGCGCCGCGCGGATGCTGGGGCAGCTCGGCATCTCCAACGCCCACCGCGTGGTGTTCTACGATCAGAAGGGGCTGTTCTCGGCGGCGCGCGGCTGGTGGCTGATGCGGCTGTTCGGCCACGAGAACGCCGCCGTGCTGGATGGCGGCCTGCCGAAATGGCTGGCCGAGGGCCGCGCCACCGCCACCGGCGCCCCCGCCACGGCGCAGAAGCAGGATTTCTGGGCCGATTTCATCGCCCGCCGCCTCGCCGGCATCGGCGACGTCAAGCGCATCGTGGCCGACCGCTCGGCGCTGATCCTCGACGCCCGCGCCAAGGGCCGCTTCGACGGCACGGCGCCGGAACCGCGGCCCGGCCTGCCCTCCGGCCACATGCCCGGCGCCGCCAGCGTGCCGATCACCGAGCTGCTGGCGCCCGACATGACGATGCTGCCGCCCGAGCGGCTGCGCGCCCGCTTCGCCGAGGCGGGCGTCGATGGCAGCAAGGCGCTCGTCACCTCCTGCGGCACCGGCGTCACCGCCTGCGTGCTGGCGCTGGGGCTGGTGCAGGCCGGCCTGCCCGAGCCCGCCGTCTATGACGGCTCCTGGACCGAATGGGCCAGCCGCCCCGAAACCCCGAAGCAGAGCACCCCCTGATGCCCGACGACGTTCCCCACGGCCCGAAGCACGGCACCAACACCGGCCATGGCTTCGCCACCCGCATGGCGCATGGCGGGCGGCCCGGCGTGCGCGAGCATGGCTTCGTCAACACCCCGGTCCATCGCGGCTCGACGGTGCTCTACCCCTCCTGCGAGGCGCGCGGCGCGCTGAACGCCCGCTCGCTCGAGCAGGTGATGACCTACGGCACCGCCGGCGGACCCACGCATTTCGCGCTGGAGAACATGGTGGCCGAGATCGAGGGCGGCACCCGCGCCCTCATCACCGGCACCGGCCTCGCCGCCTGCACCCTGCCGCTGATGGCCTATCTCTCGGCGGGCGAGCACTGCCTGATCCCCGACAGCGTCTATGGCCCGACGCGCCGCGTGGCGGAGGGGATGCTGAAGCGCTTCGGCATCGAGACCAGCTACTACGACCCGACGATCGACGCCGCCGGCCTGCAGGCGCTGCTGCGCCCGAACACGAAGGTGCTCTACACCGAGAGCCCGGGCAGCCACACCTTCGAGATGCAGGACATCCCGGCCCTGGCCGAGGTGGCGCATGCCCACGGCGCCAAGGTGCTGATGGACAACACCTGGGGCATCCACCACTTCCAGCCCTTCACCAAGGGCGTCGATGTCTCGATCCAGGCGCTGACCAAGTATGTCGGCGGGCATTCGGACGTGCTGCTGGGCAGCGTGACCGTGGCCTCGGAGGAGGACTGGGTGCGCGTGGCCTCGGCGGCGCGCGAGATCGGCCACTACGCCAGCCCCGATGATTGCTGGCTGGCGCTGCGCGGCCTGCGCTCCATGCCGATGCGGCTGAAGCACCAGTACGAGGCGGGGCTGGCCGTGGCGCGCTGGTTCGAGGGCCGGCCGGAGGTGCTGCGCGTCATCCACCCGGCCCTGCCCAGCCACCCGCAGCACGCGCTGTTCAAGCGGGACTTCACCGGCGGCTGCTCGCTCTTCGGCGTGGTGTTCCAGCCGCGCTACGACGTGAAGCAGATCAACGCGGTGGTGGACGGGCTGAAGCTGTTCGGCATCGGCGCCTCCTGGGGCGGCTATGAGAGCCTGGCGCTGCCCACCACCCAGTACATCACCCGCACCGCCACCGATGCCGGCGTGCTGCAGGGCCCGACGGTGCGCTTCCACATCGGCCTGGAGGAGACGGCCGACCTGATCGCCGACCTGGAGGCGGGGCTGGACGGCCTGCCGCGCTGAGGGCGGGCGGCGCGGGGCGCGCCTGTCGCCACCCCGCGCCGGCCGGTGCTAGCCTCCCCCTCCGAACCAGAAGAACGGGGGAACATCCATGCCGAACCGGCGCCATGTCCTGGCCGGGGCCGCCGCCCTGGCCCTCGCGCGGCCGGCCCTGCCGCGGGCCGAGACCTATCCCAGCCGCTCTGTCAGCCTCCTCATCGGCTACGCGCCGGGCGGGCTGACCGATGTGATGGTGCGGCTGGTGGCCGAGCGGCTGCAGCAGGAGCTCGGCCAGCCCGTGGTGGTCGAGAACCGCACCGGCGCCGCCACCGCCATCGCCGCCACCGCCGTGGCGCAGGCGCGGCCGGATGGCCACACCCTGCTGGTCGGCACCAACAGCCTGGCCATCAACCCGGCGCTGACGCCCGGCGCCACGCCGGCGGACCCTCTGGCGGCCTTCGCGCCCATCGGCGAGGTCTATTACAGCCCCTTCGCCCTGGCGGTGCGCCCGGAAGTGCCGGCGCGGGACCTGGCCGGGCTGATGGCGCTGGCGCGCGAGAAGCCGGGCCACCTCAACTACGGCAGCTCCGGCTCCGGCTCGGTGAACCACCTGCTGACCGAGCTGCTGCTGCAGCGCGCCGGCGCGCAGATGACGCACATCCCCTTCCGCGGCGCCGGCCCCGCCCTGCTGGAGCTTCGCACCGGCCGCATCGACCTGTTCTACGCCACGCCGCTCGACGTGCGGCCGCTGGTGCAGGAGGGCAAGGCGCGGCTGCTGGCCATCTCCTCGCCCGGGCGCATCCCGAGCCTGCCGGAGCTGCCCTCGGTGGCGGAGAGCTTCGAGGGCTGCGCGGGCGTGCTGTGGCAGGGGCTGTTCGCGCCCGCCGGCACGCCGCCGCCGGTGCTGGAGCGGCTGCACGGCGCCCTCCGCGCCGCCCTGGCGGACCCGGCGCTGCGCGCCCGGGTGGAGAACCAGGGCGTGGTGCTGATGGACGGGGACGCCGCCGCCCTGCGCCAGCGCCTGGCGGCGGAGATGGCGCTCTGGCCGCCCGTCATCCGCGAGGCCGGCATCACGCCCGGCTGAGCACACCGGACCGCGAGGGATTTCCGCCGCGCCCCGCAACCCGGGGCGCGGCTGCGGCGCTTAGCCAGGGACTCCCCCAACGAGGACCTCCCTGTGCCCCCCGCGATCAACGTCTCTCGTATTTCCGAAGGGCGGCCCAACCCCCTGGGCGCCACCTGGACCGGCCTGGGCGTGAATTTCGCCCTGTTCTCGGCCCATGCCACCAAGGTTGAGCTCTGCCTGTTCGACGCCAGCGGCGAGACCGAGCTGGAGCGGATCGAGCTGCCGGAATACACCAACGAGGTGTTCCACGGCTTCCTGCCCGATGCACGGCCCGGCACCATCTACGCCTACCGCGTGCACGGCCCCTACGCGCCGGAGGAAGGCCATCGCTTCAACCCCAACAAGCTGGTGCTGGACCCCTACGCGCTGAGCCATGTGGGCGACCTGAAGTGGGACCACGCGCTGTTCGGCTACACCATCGGGCACGAGGCGGAGGACCTCTCCTACGACGAGCGCGACAGCGCGCCCTTCATGCCGAAATGCCGCGTGGTGGACCCCGCCTTCACCTGGGGCAATGACCGCCGCCCGCGCATCCCGTGGGAGCGCACCATCTTCTACGAGGCGCATGTCAAGGGCGTCACCAAGCTGCACCCGCTGGTGCCCGAGGATCAGCGCGGCACCTATGCCGGCCTCGGCAACCGCGACGTGATCCGGCACATCAAGTCGCTCGGCGTCACCTCGGTCGAGCTGCTGCCGATCCACTTCTTCCTCAACGACGACTACCTGCTCGAGAAGGGGATGATCAACTACTGGGGATACAACTCCCTGGGCTTCTTCTCGCCGGCGCGGCGCTACGCCCGCAACCAGGACTTCGCCTTCGCCGAGTTCAAGGAGATGGTGGCCCGGCTGCACGATGCCGGGCTCGAGGTCATCATGGACGTGGTGTACAACCACACGGCCGAGGGCAATGAGCGCGGCGCGACGCTGTCCTTCAAGGGCATCGACAACGCCAGCTACTACCGCCTGCTGCCGGACCAGAAGCGCTACTACATCAACGACACCGGCACCGGGAACACGGTGAACCTCTCCCACCCGCGCGTGCTGCAGATGGTGACGGACAGCCTGCGCTACTGGGTGAACGAGATGCATGTCGATGGCTTCCGCTTCGACCTCGGCACCATCCTGGCGCGCGAGCCGCACGGCTTCGACGACCAGTCCGCCTTCCTCAAGGCCTGCAACCAGGACCCGGTGCTGGCCGACGTCAAGCTGATCGCCGAGCCGTGGGACATCGGGCCGGGCGGCTACCAGGTGGGCAACTTCGCCCCCGGCTGGGCCGAGTGGAACGACAAGTACCGCGACACGGTGCGCGCCTTCTGGGTGGGCGAGGAAGGCAAGGCGGCCGATCTCGGCAACCGCCTCTCCGGCTCGGCCGACCTGTTCGACCACCACGGACGCAAGCCCTGGGCCAGCGTGAACTTCCTGGCCGCGCATGACGGCTTCACGCTGAATGATCTCGTCACCTACAACGAGAAGCACAACGAGGCGAATGGCGAGGAGAACCGCGACGGCCATTCGCACAACTACTCTTACAACTACGGCGTCGAGGGCCCGACCGACGACCCGGAGATCAATGCGCTGCGCGAGCGGCAGATCCGCAACATGCTGGCCACGCTCTACTTCAGCCAGGGCACGCCGATGCTGCTGGCCGGCGACGAGTTCGGCCGCACCCAGCAGGGCAACAACAACGCCTACTGCCAGGACAACGAGATCTCCTGGCTGGACTGGGAGTGGGACGACAAGGGCAAGCGCCTAGCCGCCTTCACCCGCCGCCTGGCCCGGCTGCGGGACCGCTTCCCCGTGCTGCGCCGCGGCCGCTTCCTCTCGGGCGAGTTCCATGAGGCGAGCGGGGTCAAGGGCCTCTCCTGGTTCAAGCCCTCGGGCGAGGAGATGGACAGCGCGGACTGGGAGGACCCCAACACCCGCTGCTTCGCCCGGATGCTGGACGGGCGGGCGCAGGAGAGCGGCATCCGCCGCCCCGGCCATGACGTGACGCTGCTGCAGATCATGAACGCCCACCACGACGCGGTGGAGTTCACCCTGCCGGAGAGCCAGGGTGGCCGCGCCTGGATCCGCCTGCTGGACACCAACATCTTCGGCACCGAGAAGGACGTGGAGGACAAGTTCGAGATCGGCGAGAGCTACACCGTGACCGGCCGCTCCCTGCTGCTCTTCTACCTCGACAAGGAGGAGCCGGAAGGCAACTGACGGAACGCCGTGGCAGGAGGGGCGGCGCCTCCCCTGCCACGCCTCAGCCGGCCGCGCCTCAGCCGGCCGCGCAGCCGGCGCAGAGGCCCTCGACCTCCACCGTGGCGTTGCCGATGCGGAAGCCCGCGCGCCGGGCCGCGTCGTCGAGCGCATGCGCCACGGCATGGTCGCTCAGCTCCACGGTCAGGCCGCATTGCCGGCAGATGAGGAACTGGTGGGCATGGTCGTGCCCATGCCCCTCATGGTGCGCGTGCCCGGCCTCGACGCAGCCGATGAAGGCGTTGAGCCGCTCCACCTTGTGGATCAGACCCTGCTCCAGCAGGAAATCCAGCGCCCGGTAGACGGTGGGCGGCGCCGCCCCCGGCCGCTGCGCCTTCAGCCGGTCCAGCAGCGCATAGGCGCCGAGCGGCTGCTCCGCCTCCAGCACCAGCTCCAGCACCTGCCGGCGCAGCGGCGTCAGCTGCACGCCGGCGCGCAGGCAGCGGGCCTCGGCCGCGTGCAGCGCCTGCTCCACCCCGCCCGGCGCGCCGTGGGGCATCCCCTCCGCGCCACCCTGCCCTGCCGCCATGCGCTCTCTCCCGAACCGTCACAGATGTTATATAGTAACCCGACCTGAGTGGAGAAACCGCC
This sequence comes from Teichococcus aestuarii, assembly GCF_042651065.1. Taxonomy (NCBI): domain Bacteria; kingdom Pseudomonadati; phylum Pseudomonadota; class Alphaproteobacteria; order Acetobacterales; family Roseomonadaceae; genus Roseomonas; species Teichococcus aestuarii. Next base: position 25,402 of record NZ_JBHSCH010000025.1, on the reverse strand, counting down.
CCATGCCGGTTGCCGAACCCGATGCCCGCGCCCGCTTCCTTGCCGCCACGCGGTTCAACGAGCAGGGGCTGGTGCCTGCCATCGCCCAGGACCATGCCACCGGCGAGGTGCTGATGATGGCCTGGATGAACGCCGAGGCCCTGGAGGAGACGCTGGCCACCGGACGTGTGGTCTATTTCAGCCGTAGCCGCAACGCGCTCTGGCGCAAGGGCGAGACCTCCGGCCAGGAGCAGCATCTGGTGGACCTGCGGCTGGATTGCGATGGCGACACCATCCTGGCGCTGGTGACGCAGAAGGGCGTGGCCTGCCACACCGGCCGCCGCTCCTGCTTCTACCAGGCGCTGCGCGAGGGCGAGCTGGTGCCGATCGCGGCGCCCGAGATGGACCCGGCGGTGCTCTATGGCCGTTGATCCGGGGGCCGTTGATCCGGGGGTTGCTGAGGCTCCGTCCTTCCCGCTGCCGGTCACGCTGCTGACCGGCTTCCTCGGCGCCGGCAAGACGACGCTGCTGAACCACCTGCTGAAGCAGCCCGCGATGGCCGGCACCGCCGTGCTGATCAACGAGTTCGGCGAGATCGGGCTCGACCACCTGCTGGTGGAGACGGCCGACGAGGATGCGGTGCTGCTGCAATCCGGCTGCCTCTGCTGCACCATCCGCGGCGACCTCGCTTTGGCGCTGGGGCGCATCGCCGGGCGGGTGCGGCAGGGCCAGGCGCTGCGGCGGGTGGTGATCGAGACCACCGGCCTCGCCGACCCGCTGCCCATCCTGCAGACGCTGATGGCCGAGCCCGCCGTGGCGCGGGACTTCGTGCTGGATGGCGTGGTGACGCTGGTGGACGCGGTGAACGGCGCCGCCACGCTGGATGCCCAGCCCGAGGCGGTGCGGCAGGCGGCGGTGGCCGACCGGCTGCTGCTGAGCAAGACCGACCTCGCCCCGCCCGCCGCGCTGGCGGCGCTGACCGCGCGGCTGCGCGCGCTGAACCCGGGGGCGGTGCCGGTCGCCGTCACCGGCGGCGCGGTGGCGCCGGAGGCCCTGCTGGGCTGCGGCCCCTTCGACCCCGCCACCCGCACCCCCGAGCTGCGCCACTGGCTCGACGAGGCGGCCTGGGCGGAGCACGGGCATCACCATGGGCACGGGCATGAGCATGGGCACGGGGACCACCACCACCATGGCCATGCGCATCATGGCCACGACCCGAACCGGCACGATGCGCGCATCCACGCCTTCTGCCTGACCTACGACACCCCCCTGCCCTGGGAGGGGCTGGCCACCTGGCTGGAGGTCCTCACCGCCACGCGGGGCGATGCGGTGCTGCGGGTGAAGGGCATCCTGGACCTGGAGGGACAGGACCGGCCGGTGGTGATCCATGGCGTGCAGAGCGTCTGGCACAATCCCACCTTCCTGCCGGCTTGGCCGGCGGGGCAGCCGCGCCGCTCGCGGCTGGTGTTCATCCTGCGCGACCTGCCGCGCAGCGCCATCGAGGAAGGACTGGCCGCCTTCTGCCAGGCCGCGGCGGCCGAGGCGCGCATCGCGGCCGGCTGAGCCGGCTGCGCCGTGGCCGTTCTCCAGCCCGTGCTTTGACGGGGCCAAACCCAGGCGCTTCCCTGGCTTTAACACCACGATGAACCACCGCACCGGAGAACGCCCATGCCGCTGACCATGCCGGAGGAGATCCTCCTGCTCATGCTTGATGACGAGACGGGCCGCCTGACCGACCGCGCCGCGCCCTCGGGCGACTACGCGCTGACCGGCGCCATCCTCGCCGAGCTGCTGCTGGAGGAGCGCATCGCCACCGAGCCCGGCCGCCTCTCGGTGCGCGACGCCACGCCGACGGGTGACGCGGTGCTGGACGAGGTGCTGGGCCGCATCGCCGCCGAGGCGGAGCCGCGGGGCAACCGCTGGTGGATCGAGACCCTGTCGCGCGACGCCGACCGCCACCGCGACCACTATTTCAACCGCCTGATCGAGCGCGGCATCCTGAAGGCGGAGGAAGGGCGCTTCCTCTGGATCTTCCCCGAGCGCCGCTACCCGCAGATCTCCGACAAGGAGGAACGCGAGGTGAAGGCGCGGCTGATGAACGTCATCTTCGAGGAGGGCGTGCCGGAGCCGCGCGACTGCCTGCTGATCGGGCTGACGCGGGCCGCCGGGCTGTTCCCGATGCTGCTGGCCCCCACCGAGCTGGAACGCGCCCAGCCGCGCATCGACGCGGTGGCCGACATGGAGCAGCTCAACCGCAGCCTCTCCGCCGCGGTGCGCGACATCTTCAACGAGGTGGCCCGCTACGCCCCGATGATGTGAGGCCCCGGCGCGGCGCCGCCCCGCAGCGCGGGGCCGGCCCGCGCGTTGCACGATCCATGAGCCAGACCATGACCCCATCCTCCCCCGTCGCCCTCGTCAGCGGCGCCGCGCACGGCATCGGCGCGGGCATCGCCAGCCACCTGAAGCGGGAGGGCTGGCGCGTCGTCACCGCCGACCTCAACCCGGGCGAGGCCGGCACGCGCCATGTCATCGCCGATGTCTCGGACGAGGCGGCGGTCGGCGCGCTGGTGGACGGCATCGCGCGGCAGGAGGGGCGGCTGGACGCGCTGGTCTGCAATGCCGGCATCATGGTGCGCAAGCCGCTGGCCACGCTCTCCCTCGCCGAATGGAACAAGGTGCTGGGCACCAACCTGACCAGCGCCTTCCTGCTCGCCCGCGCCGCCGAGACGCTGCTCCGCGCGGCGCGCGGCAGCATCGTCACCATCGCCTCCACCCGCGCCCACATGTCGGAGCCGGACACGGAATCCTACTCCGCCACCAAGGGCGGCATCCTGGCGCTGACCCATGCGCTGGCCGTCAGCCTCGGCCCCGACGTGCGGGCCAACTGCGTCAGCCCGGGCTGGATCGATGTCAGCGGGGAGGCATTGCGGCCGGAGGACCACGCGCAGCATCCCGCCGGGCGGGTCGGGCGCGTCGAGGACATCGCGGCGCTGGTGGCGTGGCTGGTGGGGCCGCAGGCCGGCTTCGTCACCGGCGGTGAGTTCGTCGCCGATGGCGGCATGACGCGGAAGATGATCTACGCCGAATGAGGCAGGCGGGGGGAGCACGGCTCCTCCCGCTGCCTTGGCGGCGTGTCAGCGTATCGCCACGCCGCGCTCGCCCGCCGCCTCGCGCTCGGCGATGAGCCGCTTCTCCTGCTCCGCCCCCGCCGCATCCGTCAGGAAGGTGAACAGCGCGAAGCGCCGCCCCTGCGTGACGGGCTGCGCCTCGTGCAGCAGGTCGCAGCAGAACAGCGCCGCGCCGCCCGCCTCCGGCTCGTAGAGGTCCGGGCCGAATTCGGGGAAGCGCAACGCGCCGCCCTGGTATTCGCCCGTGTTGAGGTTGAGGCTCATGGCGAAGCGGCGATGCGCGGTGAAGGGCGTGCGGTTGTCGCGGTGCGCGCCGAAGCCGCCGGCATTGGCGGCGTCGTAGCAGCCGAGGCGCGGCGCCTCGAAGCTGGCGGCACGGAAGCGGAAGGCGCGCCACAGCTCCGGCAGCACGCGCCGCTCCAGCCGCTGGCGGAAGGTGGCGTAGAGCGCGCGGTCGTCCAGCCAGACATCGGTGCGGCGCTTGATGCTGGCGGCCGCCCCCTGGCCGGTGGCGGAGGCCACGCGGTCGCGGCTCTTCTCGCCCTTCTCCCAATGCGCCAGCAGGGCGGCGATCAGCGCCGGCTCCAGCACGCCCGGCACCAGCAGCACCGGCGCGCCGCCGCGGCGGATGACGGGTGGCGCGGCGGCGGGCCTCGGCAGGGCCTCGAGCGCCGCCTCCAGCGCGCCCTCCCCCGCCTGCAGGAAGGCCAGCCGGCCGCGCGGCGAGATCACCGCCACGCCGCCTTCCGGCAGGCCGAAGGCGTTGAACAGGCGGCGCTCCGGATCGAACAGGCGCCGGGGCGCGTCCTCGAGCCGGGCGGCGGCGTCGGGGCGCTGCGGCGCCACCAGGAAGAGCCGCGCGTCCAGCGCGGCCGCGCGGGCCTGCGCCGCCTCCGGCCGCGCCGGGGGGCGGCCCAGCACCAGCACGCAGGACAGGCCGGCCAGGCTCTGGTGGAACAGGTCCACCGCCTCGCCCGCCGCGTCCGGCAGGGCGATGGGCGGCAGCAGGTCGCCGGGGAGGAGGGTGTTGGTCAGAGGGGTCTGGGCCATGCCCCATAGTGCCGCCGCCGGCCCGGCCCGGCCAGAGGGGGGCCTCCCTCACGAGGCGGGGAGGCCCGGTGCCGGGCCGTGCAGGAACACCCCCAGGGCGCGGCGCACAGGCACGAAATACGCGCAGCAGCGCCACGGCGCGGCGCTGCGCGGCTGGCCGCCTGACGGTGGAGAGGAGACCGCGGCGCGGTTCCGGCGCGGCGGCTCAGGCGGCCCGGACCTGTTGTAGGAAGCCGCCGATCGTCCCTTCCAGTTCGCCAGACTGGCGCGAGACGGCCTCGGCCGACCGGAGCAGCTCCTGCGCCATCGCCATGGCCTGCTGTGCCGAGCGGCTGACCTCGCCGATGCTGTGCGTCACCGACTGCGTGCCGGAGGCGGCCTGCTGCACGTTGCGGGCGATCTCGTTGGTCGCGGAACCCTGTTCCTGCACGGCGGCGGCGATGGCGGCGGCGATCTCGTTCACCTCGTTGATGGTGTTGGCGATGCTCTGGATGGCTGCCACCGCCTCGCGCGTCGCCTGCTGGATCTGGCCGATCTGCCCGCCGATCTCCTCGGTGGCGCGGGCGGTCTGGCTGGCGAGGTTCTTCACCTCGGACGCCACCACGGCGAAGCCCTTGCCCGCCTCCCCCGCCCGCGCCGCCTCGATCGTGGCATTGAGCGCCAGCAGGTTGGTCTGCCCGGCGATGTCGTTGATCAGGTTGACCACCTCCCCGATGCGCTGGGCGCCTTCGGCAAGGGCGCGCACCGTGGTGTCGGTGCGCTGGGCGGCGCTGGCCGCCTCGGCCGCCACGCGGGAGGATTGCGCCACCTGGCGGGAGATCTCGGCGACGGAGGCGGAAAGCTCCTCGGCCGCGGCCGCCACGGTCTGCACATTGGCGCTGGCCTGCTCGGCGGCGCCCGTCACCTCGCCGGCCTGGCGGCAGGAGCTGCCGGCGCCGTCCGAGAGGCTGCGCGCCGAGCCCTGCAGCGCCTGGGCGCCGCCGCGCAACTGCTTGACCAGCCGGGCGGCGCGGGTGTCGAAATCCCCCACCAGGCGCGCCAGCGCATTCGCCCGCTCCTCCATCCGCGCCTTCTCCCGCAGGCGCTCGGCCGCCATCCGGTCCACCTCCAGCATCTTCTCGCGGAACAGGAGGGCGGCGCGGGTGATCTCGGCCACCTCGTTGCTCCCCGAAGGCTGCGGCAGCACGACATGGTGCTCGCCATGGGCGCTGCGCATCATCAGGGCCGCCAGTTGCCGCAGGGGCCGCACGGCGCCAATGCCCAGCATGGCGAAGCCGGCGCCGACCGCCAGAGCGATGCAGAAGACCACGGCCATCAGCGCCTGGAAGCCGCCGGAGGTCTCCCGCGACTGCTGCGAGATGGCCCGGTTGCTGGCTTCCTGGAGGTCGATGAAGGCGTTGATGCGCTTCAGCCATTCGGTGAAGCTCGGCGCCGCCTGCTGCATCAGCATCCGGTGCGCCGCCTCGCCGCGGCCGGCCTCCTGCTCGGCGACGACCTGACGGATCTGCGGCAGGGTGCGCGATTCGATCTCCTTGATACCGGCCAGGATCTCGCGCTCCCGCGCCGTGATGTCGCTGCGGCGGGCGAACATGGTGTCGAGCGCGGTGGCGGATTCGGCGTAGAACCGCGCCAGCCTGTCGATCTCGTCGATGGCGGAGCGCCGCTCCTGCGGCGTGCCGGCCAGGACGACATCGCGCAGGCTGATGGCGCGGTCATGCACGCTGCCGCGGAAGTTGATCGCGTAGCGCTGCTTGACGCTGTTCACGTCGTTCATCAGGGTCAGGTTGTCGTTGATCCCGTTGACCTGGTGGATGGCCACGCCGGTGATCATCGCCATCAGTGCCAGCATGGCCGCGAAGCCCGCCATGATGGCCGTACCGAGACGCAGCCTTGCAAGCAGCGGCATGAGGCGTTTCCCAATGATGCGGGGGCGGGTCGGAGACATTCCGGCTGGCCCGCCTGCAGCCTCGCCGCCCTTTCCCCAAGGACGTCCCCACCCTAGTCACCATGCGTTGAAAGAAGGTGAGCATGGCGGAGAGGCCGGGCGGGCCCGCCCCCTCTCGCCGCCGCGCCGCAAAACCTTTATCCGGGGAGGCATGGTCGCTTCCTCCCTCCGCTTCGAGACGCTGCGTGGCGGCGCGCTGCACCCGCTGCTGCCGGCGCTGGCCCGGCTGCGCATCGCGGTGTTCCGCGACTGGCCCTATCTCTACGAGGGCGACGAGGCCTACGAGGCGCGCTACCTCCGCGCCTATGCCGATGCCCCCGGCGCCGCCGTGGTGGTGGCGCTGGACGGGGCGGAGCCGGTCGGCATCGCCACCTGCGAGCCGATGGGCGAGACCCATGGCACGGTGCGCGCCGCCTTCCTCGATGCCGGGCTGGACCCCGCCCGCTACACCTATTTCGGCGAGAGCGTGCTGCTCGCGCCCTACCGGGGCCAGGGGGCGGGGGTGGAGTTCTTCCGCCGGCGGGAGGAACACGCCCGCAGCCTCGGCACCGACCACGCCGCCTTCTGCGCCGTGCTCCGCGACGCGGCGGACCCGCGCCGCCCGGCGGACTACACCCCGCTCGACGCCTTCTGGCGCAAGCGCGGCTATACTCCCTACCCCGCCCTCGCCTGCACCATGCGCTGGCAGGAGCCGGGCGGGACGGAAGAGGTGCCACACCGCCTCTCTTTCTGGCTGAAATCCCTCACCGGGGCGCCGCTGCCCGCGCTGGAGACCCAAGCATGAGCCGGACGCTCCGCCTCGCCCTGCTGCAATACCCCGTCGAGCGCCCGGGCAGCGTCGCCGCCTGGGAGGCCAAGCTGGACCGCTGGCTGGACGAGGCCCGCGCGCGCGGCGCCGAGATGGCGGTGCTGCCGGAATATGCCTGCGTCGAGCTGGGCTCGGCGCTCGCAGGCCGGTCCCCGGCCGGGGAGGCGGAGGAGCTGGCCGCCATGGTGGAGGCGGCGCCCGCCATCCTGGCCTCGATGCGTCACGCGGCGCGGCGGGCCGGCCTCTGGCTGGTGCCCGGCTCCCTGCCGATGCGCGACGCGGACGGCGCCATCCGCAACCGCGCGCCGCTGATCACGCCGGAGGGCACGCTGGCCTTCCAGGACAAGCACGCCATGACGCGCTTCGAGACGGAGCGCTGGGGCGTGGCTTCCGGCGCCGCGCCGGTGGTGTTCGACACGCCCTGGGGCCGCATCGGTCTCTCCATCTGCTACGACAGCGAGTTCCCCAAGCATGTCCGCGCCCAGGTGGAGGCCGGCGCCTGGCTGGTGCTGGTGCCCACCTGCACGGACACGCTGCACGGCTTCAACCGCGTGCGCTTCTCCGCCGCCGCGCGGGCGCTGGAGAATCAGTGCTTTGTCGCCATCGCCCGCACCGTGGGCGAGGCCGAGTGGTCGGCGGCGCTGGACCGCAACCGCGGCTACGCCGCCGTCTTCGGCCCGATCGACCGCGGCTTCCCGGAGGATGGCGTCATCGCCCATGGCGCGCTGGACGCGCCGCAATGGATCTACGCCGATCTCGACCCCGCGCGCATTGCCCGGGTGCGGGAGGAAGGCGCGGTGCGCAACCACCGGGACTGGCCGCGCCAGGGCTTCCCCGAGCCGGCCGTGGCGCGCTTCGCGTGACGCTGCTCTACCTCGTCGCCGGCGAGGCCTCGGGCGACATGCTGGGCGCGCGGCTGATGGCCGCGCTGCGCCGCCGCCGCCCGGACCTCACCTTCGCCGGGGTGGGCGGCGAGCGCATGGCCGAGCAGGGCTTCCACAGCCTGTTCCCGATGCGCGAACTGGCGCTGATGGGTCTGCTGGAGGTGCTGCCCAACCTCCGCCGCCTCGCCCGCCGGCTGGACGAGACGGCCGCCGACATCGCCGCGCGCCGCCCGGCCCTGGTCGTCACCATCGACAGCCCGGGCTTCACCCTGCGCGTGGCGAAGCGCGCCAAGGCCCAGGGGTTCCGCGTGGCGCACTATGTCGCGCCGCAGGTCTGGGCCTGGCGGCCGGGGCGGGTGAAGCGCATCGCCCGCGAGGTGGACCGCATCCTGGCCCTGCTGCCCTTCGAGGCGCCCTTCTTCGAGCGCGCGGGCATCCCGGTCAGCTTCGTCGGCCATTCCATCCTGGAATCGGGCGCCGACCGGGGGGATGCCGCGCGCTTCCGCGCCGCGCACGGGCTGCGGCCCGAGGAGCGGGTGCTGCTGGTGATGCCCGGCAGCCGGCGCAGCGAGGTGGGGCGGCTGCTGCCCGTCTTCGGCGAGGCGCTGGCGCGGCTCTCGGCCCGCGTGCCCAATCTGCGCCCCGTGGTGCCGCTGGCCGGGCCGGTGGAGGAGGCGGTGCGCGAGGCCGCGGCGTGCTGGCACCCCGCCCCCATCCTGCTGCGCGGCGTGGTGGAGAAATACGACGCCTACGCCGCCGCGCGGGAGAATGGCGCGGGGCTGATCAAGTCCGGCACCTCCTCGCTGGAGGTGGCGCTGGCCGGCGTGCCGATGGTGGTGGGCTACCGCGTCAACCCCCTCACCGCCGCCATCGTGCGGCGGCTGATCAAGGTGCGCTTCGTCAGCATCGTCAACCTGCTGGCCGATGCGCCGGTGATCCCGGAATTCCTGCAGGAGCGCTGCACGCCGGCGCTGCTGGCCGAGGCGCTGGAGGAGCTGCTGACGCGGCCCGGCCCCGTCGCCACCCAGCGCGCCGGCTTCGAGCGGGTGATGAACCGGCTGCGCCCGCCGCAGGGCCTGCCCAGCGAGGCCGCCGCCGAGGCCGTCCTCGCCATGCTCGACGAAGGCTGAACGCCCCACCCCGGAGAAGACACCATGCCCAACGACCCGATGCTGCGGAATGCCGGCGCCTACCCCCTCTGGACGGAGGAGCGCATCCGCTTCGGCGACACGGACCGGCTGGGACATGTGAACAACGCCGTCTATGGCACCTATCTGGAGACGGCGCGCGTCGAGCTGATGCAGCGCCTGCTGCGCGGGCCGGAAACCTATTTCGTGCTGGCCCGCATGAGCATCGACTACCTGGCCGAGATGCAGGAGCTGGGGCCGATCCGCATCGGCACCGCCATCACCGGCATCGGGCGCAGCTCCTTCACCACCGGGCAGGGCATCTTCCAGGGCGAGACGTGCTCGGCCACGGGGGATGGGGTGGTGGTGCTGGTGGATGCGGCCACCCGCCGCTCCACGCCGCTGCCGGCGGATGTGCGGGCAGCGCTGGAGGAACTGAGCCTGAAGAAGTGAGGCATTCTTTTTTGGAAAAAAGAACCAAAAAACTTTTGTCAGTTGGCGCGGCGCTGATGGAGAGCGCAACGCCAAACTGACAAAGTCTTTTTGCTTCTTTTTCTTCAGAAAAAGAAGGGACTTCGCTTACGCCGCTTTCCGCCGCGCGGCGTCGTAGAGAGCGAGGCGCTTCGTCGCCGCCTCGGTCAGGCCGCCCGTATAGTCCAGCCCCGGGTCGGGCAGCGTCTCGGCGAAGTGGCAGGCCACGCGCTGGCCGGGGGTGATCTCGCGGAGTTCCGGCACTTCCTGCTTGCAGCGCGCCTGCGCGAAGGGGCAGCGCGTGTGGAAGCGGCAGCCCGGCGGCACCGCCATCGGGCTCGGCACGTCGCCGCCCAAGGGGGTGACGCGGCCGCGCCGCGCCGGGTCGGGGTGCGGGATGGCGGCGAGCAGGGCACGGGTATAGGGGTGGCGCGGATTGGCGAACAGCGCGCCCTTGTCGCCGATCTCCATCACCGCGCCGAGATACATGACGGCGATGCGGTCCGCCATGTGCTTCACCACGGCGAGGTCGTGCGCGATGAACAGGTAGGACAGGCCGAGCCGGGCCTGGAGGTCCTTCATCAGGTTCACCACCTGCGCCTGGATCGACACGTCGAGCGCCGAGACCGGCTCGTCGCACACCACCAGGTCCGGCTCGACCGAGAGGGCGCGGGCGATGCCGATGCGCTGCCGCTGCCCGCCCGAGAATTCGTGCGGGTAGCGCTCGGCGTGGAAGGGCGCGAGGCCCACCAGACGCAGCAGCTCATGCACCTTGGCGCGGCGGCTGGCATTGTCGCCTATGTTGTGCACCACCATCGGCTCGGCGATGGCATCGCCCACCGTCAGGCGCGGGTTGAGGCTGGCATAGGGGTCCTGGAAGACGATCTGCATGCGCCGCCGCAGCAGCCGCATCGCACCGCCCTCGACCTTCGTGACATCCTTCCCCTCGAAGTGGATGGTGCCGGCGGAGGGCTCGATCAGTCGCAGCACCAGCCGCGCCGTGGTGGACTTGCCGCAGCCGCTTTCACCCACCAGCGCCAGCGTCTCGCCGCGGTTGACGTGGAAGGAGACGCCATCGACGGCGCGCACCGTGCCGACCTGCTTCTGGACGATGACGCCCTTCTTCACCGGGTAGTGCTTGGTCAGGCCGGAGACTTCCAGCAGGGGACTCATGCCGCGCTCTCCAGGGACAAGGCGTTCTCGACGGGGGCGCGGATGCAGGCCGCCTGGTGGCCGGGCGTGATCTCGCGCAGCGGCGGCAGCTCCGCCCGGCAGGGGGCGATGGCGAAGGGGCAGCGCGGGTTGAAGCGGCAGCCCTCGGGGAAGGCGAAGGGCGGCGGCACGCTGCCGTCGATCGCCAGCAGCCGCTCCCGCTCCTCGTCGAGGCGCGGCACGGAGCCGAGCAGGCCCAGCGTGTAGGGGTGCTGCGGGTCCTCGAACAATTCGCGGGCGGTGGCGCGCTCGGCCACCTTGCCGGCGTACATCACCGCCACCTCGTCCGCCATCTCGGCCACCACGCCGAGATCGTGGGTGATGAGGATGATGGACATGCCGGTATCGGCCTGCAGCTCGCGCAGCAGGTCGAGGATCTGCGCCTGCACCGTCACGTCGAGCGCGGTGGTCGGCTCGTCGGCGATCAGCAGGCGCGGCTCGCAGGCCAGCGCCATGGCGATCATCACGCGCTGCCGCATGCCGCCCGAGAGCTGGTGCGGATACTCGTCGAAGCGCCGCTCCGGCGAGGGGATGCGCACGCGCTTCAGCGCCGCGATCGCCTTGTCCTTCAGCGCCGAGGCGTTCAGCCCGGGCGAGTGCACGTGCATCGCCTCGGTCAGCTGGCGCCCGACGCTGTGCACCGGGTTGAGGCTGGTCATCGGCTCCTGGAAGATCATGGCGATCTGCCCGCCGCGCACCTGCCGCATCTCGGTGGTGGAGAGGTCGAGCAGGTTGCGCCCCTCCAGCAGCACGCGGCCTTCCACCGTGCGGCCGGGGGGCGGCACCAGCCGCATGATGGAGAGCGACAGCATCGACTTGCCGCAGCCGCTCTCGCCCACGATGCCCAGCGTCTTGCCGCGCGGCACGGAGAGGTCGATGCCGTCCACGGCACGCACCAGGCCGGAGGAGGTCTTGAAGACCGTGCGAAGGCCCTCGATACGCAGAAGATCCGGCTGCATCACGCCCATCGGAAAGTGGGAGGGGAAATCTTGTCGACCGGGCGGTGCGCCCAGTCCTGCTGCGGCGCGCGGGCGACGATGCGCTTCTGCGCCTCGTCCAGATGCGCGGCCGCGCCTTCATAGTCCATGGTCAGCACCTTGCCGTCCCGCACCACCGCCTGGCCGTCGACATGGACGGAGCGGATGGCGCGGTCGCCCGCGGCGTAGATCAGGCTGCGCATCGGGTCGCGGGCGGGGCGCATCTGCGGGTGGGTCACGTCCACCATGACGAAATCCGCGCGGCAGCCTGGGGCGAGCCGGCCGATATCGTCACGGTTGAGCGCGGTCGCGCCGCCGATGGTCGCCGCGTCGAACAGGTCGGTGGAGGAGAGGCTGCGCGGGTCCTCGGACTGGGTGCGCGCCAGGTAGGAGACCAGCCGCAGCTCGTCGAGCATGTTGTGCGGATAGGTGTCCGTGCCGACGCCCATGTTGACGCCGCGCTTGCGGTAGCGCCCGAAGGACCGCATGGCGATGCCGCGGCGGGCGAAGACCGTCGGGCAATGCGCCACCGTCGTTCCCGTCGCCGCGAGGCGATCCAGGTCGTTCTCGGTGTGCCACTTCGTCCGCGGGTGGTCGTCGAGGAAGATGCCGTGGCCGATGATCGAGCGCTCGGAGAGCAGGTCCATGCTGTCGAGCCAGCCGATCGGCGTGAAGCCGCTGCGGCGGGTGATCTCGTGGAACTCGTGGACGCTCTGCGCCGCGTGGATCTGCCAGGAGAGATTTCTCTTCGCGGCCTCCTGAAAGCTCTCCCGCAGGAGAGTTTCCGAGCAGGTGTCGATCTGCGCCGGCACCACCATGCCGAAGAGGCGGCCGGAGGAGTGCTGCTCGGCGCGCTCGATCAGGCTGAAGGCCTCGGCCATCGACTTCTCGCCGGCGGCCTCGTCCCAGGCGTACTCGACCGTGTGGCCGTTCTTGGTGGCCCAGCGCGCCGAGCGGAACATCGGCGCGATGCAGACCCGCATGCCGCTCTCGCCCAGCAGGTCGAGCCAGCCAGGATGCGCCATGGAGAGATCGGCCACCGTGGTGACGCCGGAGAGCAGCAGCTCCGACAGTGCCACCCGGACGCAGGAGGGCACCGCCTCCGCATCGGCCCGGAAGATCGGCATGTATTCGTAGAGCGAGGAATTGTAGAGGCCGGGGGAGCCGATCTCGTCGATCAGCCCCTTGTTCATCGGCTCGCTGGAGGGATGGCAGTGGATGTTCACGAGGCCGGGCATGACCATCATGCCCTTGCCGTCGATCACCTCGTCCGCCGGGCCGTCATAGCCGCGGCCGACGAAGGTGATCTGGCCGTCGCGATAGGCCACCTCCGCATCCGTGAGATAGATGTGCTGCTTCTCGGCCGCGTCCCAGGCGATCACCAGGTCGGCGTTGCGGATGACGGTGGTGGTCATGTCCCCTGCCCTTCCCTGTCCGTGGTTCAGCGCGTCAGCCGCAGGTCGAGGCCCTTGTAGAGGCCCGCGCCATAGAGGCCGTGCGCCTTGGCGCCTTCCACCCGCTGCGCCGCGGCGAGGTAGAGGCTCTCCCGCGCGATCGGGAACCAGACGTTGTTGCGCGCGACGATCTTCTGCACCTCGGCGATCGCCTTGGCGCGCTCCTCGGCGGAGAGCGCGGTCTTGGCGGTGTTGAGCAGCTTGTTGGTCGCCTCGTCGTTCCAGTTCATGCGGTTCGGCGTCGGGCGGTTGGCGCCGTCGAAGTAGAGGGCGAAGCCGTCGGTCGCCGAGATGTAGGGGTAGGACATCACGAAGCTGTCGAACTCCTGCGTCGCCAGCTTGCCCCAGGCCACCGTCGCGTCCCAGAGCTGGATGCGCAGGTCGATGCCGACGCGGCGCAAATCGGCCTGCATCGCCTCGGTCATGCGGCGCCACTCGGCGGTCTGGATGCCATAGACGTTGAAGGAGGCGCGCTCGCCGCCCTTCTCGCGGATGCCGTCGGCGCCGGGCTTCCACCCCGCCTCGTCCAGCACCTTGCGGGCGGCGTCGGCGTTGAACTGCGGCACCAGCTTGGCGGCCTCGGCGTCATAGCCCAGCGTGTTGGGGTTGACATAGGCATCGGCCGGCTCGGCGGCGCCGAAGAACACGGCCTTGACCAGCGCCTCGCGGTTGACGGCCATGTTCACGGCCTGGCGGATGGCGGGGTCGTTGACCACCGGCTTGTCCACCTTGAAGCCCAGGAAGTAGTCCCAGAAGTAGTTCGGCTGGGTCGACATCTTGATGGTGGGCAGGCGCTGCAACTGCGCGACCGCGAAGGGCGGCACGTACTGGGTGATGTCGCCCTGGCCCGTCTGCAGCGCGGCGAGGCGGGTGTTGGCCTCGGGGATGATGCGCCAGATCACCTTGCCGATCTGCGGGCTGCGGTTCTGGTAGATCGGCGGGCCCCAGGTGTAGTTGGGGTGCTTGGTCAGCACCAGGTCCTGGCGCGGGGTCCAGGACTGCCAGCAATAGGGGCCGGTGCCGTTGAAGCCCTGCACGCCGAAATTGGCGCCGAGCTTCTCCACCGACTCCTTGTCGACGATCGAGGCGAAGAACAGCGTCAGCTGGTAGAGCAGCTCGCCATAGGGCTCATTCAGCTCGTACTCGACCGTGTAGTCGTCGGTCGCACGAATCTCCTTGATCGGGCCGGCGCGCCACTTCACGGGGCTGCGCGTCTCCGGCGCCACCCAGCGGTTGATCGAGTAGACCACGTCCGCCGCCGTCATCTTCTTGCCGTCGCAGAACGTCACGTCCCGGCGCAGCTTGAAGGTGTAGAGCTTGCCGTCCTCGCTCACCGTCCAGCTCTCGGCCAGGCCGGGCTTGACCGTCTTCTGGTCGAAGTCGAGCGAGACCAGCGTGTCGGACATCATGTAGATGACCTCGCCGGCGCTGCGCGCGGTGGAGCGCGCCGGGTCGTAGCGGTCGGCGTCGTATTCGCGCAGCACCACCAGCGTGTCGCGCGGCGCGGCCTGCGCCAGCGCATCCGCCACCGGGACGGTCGCGGCCAGCGACAGCAGCGCGGCCCCCAGGGTCTTCTTCATCCACTCTCTCCCATCGGCCCGTCGCATCCGCGCGGGCCTGTTATCCGAAGCCTCCGGCCCGGCGCGGGGCCGGGCCGCCTCATTGGCGCGTCAGACCCGCAGGCGCGGGTCCAGCGCGTCGCGCAGCGCGTCGCCCAGCACGTTGAAGGCCAGCACCACCACGAAGATCAGCACGCAGGGGATGACCGCGATGTGCGGGGCGAAGAACAGGAAGTTGCGCCCCTCGGACGCCATCGCGCCCAGCTCCGCCACCGGCGGCTGCGCGCCGAGGCCGAGGAAGGACAGCGCCGAGCCGAGCAGGATCACCTGCCCGAAGCGCAGCGTGGCGAAGACGAAGATCGGCGACAGGCAGTTGGGCGCCAGGTGGCGCAGGATCAGCCGGGCATCGTTCATGCCGGTGGCGCGCGCCGCCTCGATGTAGTCCTGCCGCATGATGACCAGCGCCGCGCCGCGCACGATGCGCGCCATCAGCGGCACCGTGGCCACCGAGAGGGCCAGCACCACCGCCGGCACGCCGGGGCCGAAGATGGCGGCGATGGCGAGGCCGAACAGGATGGCGGGGAAGGACAGCAGCACGTCCATCAGCCGCATCAGCAGCCCGTCGATGCGGCGGTAATAGGCGGCGGCGAAGCCCACCAGGGCGCCGATGCCACCGCCCAGCAGCACCGAGGCCAGCCCCATCATCATGGTGATGCGCAGGCCGTAGAGCAGCCGGGTGATCATGTTGCGGCCCTGGCTGTCGGCGCCGAGCAGCAGCCCGTTGGTGCCGGGCACCGCCATGGCGTTGGCCAGGTCGTTGTCGAAGGGGTCGGTCGGCGCCAGCCAGGGCGCCAGCAGCGCCGCCAGCACCAGCGCCACCACCAGCACGAAGGCGAAGGCCGCCACCGGCTCGCGCAGCAGCCGCTTCAGCATGCCCGGGCGCCGCGGCGCCGTGGGCTGGACCGGCGTGGCGGCGGTGGCCGCCACGGAATTCGCGCCGGCCATGCTCAGCCTCCACGCATGCGCGGATCGAGCGCGACATAGAGCACATCGACCACGAGGTTGACGAGAATGAAGCCCAGCGAGAGCACGATGATGGTGCCCTGCGCCATCGGGAAGTCAGAGGACAGGATCGCGCCCACCGCCAGCCGCCCGACGCCCGGCCAGGAGAACACCGTCTCGGTGACCACCGCGCCGCCGAGCAGGAAGCCGATCTGCAGGCCGATCAGCGTGACCACCGGGATCAGCGCGTTGCGCAGCGCGTGGTGCAGCACCACGGCGCTCTCGCTCAGCCCCTTGGCGCGGGCGGTACGCACATGCTCGGCACCCAGCACCTCCAGCACGGCGGTGCGCGTCATGCGCGCCACGGGGGCGATGAACACGCCGCCCAGCGTCAGCGCCGGCAGCGCGATGGAGCGCCAGCCCTCGACCGTCCAGAGCGGCCCGCCGCGCCCGGTGAAGGGCAGCCACTGCCACTGGAAGCCGACGAACCAGATCAGCATGAGCCCGAGGAAGAACACCGGCACCGAGCCGCCCGCCACCGAGAGGGCGGTGACGAAGCGGTCCAGCACCGAGCCGCGCCAGTAGGCGGCGACGGTGCCGAGCGCGATGCCGATCGGGATCGACCAGAACAGCGAGGCGAACATCAGCTCCAGCGTCGGGCCGATGGTGCCGCCCAGCTCCTGGGTGACGGCGACGTTGTTGATGATGGAGACGCCGAGGTCGCCCTGCAGCAGGCGCCACAGATAGATGCCGAACTGCACGTAGAGCGGCTGGTCGAGGCCCAGCTCGCGCCGGATCTCCTGCACCAGCTCGGCGGTGGCGGTGGGGCCGGCGCGGACGATGGCGGGGTCGGTCGGCACCACCTGCATCAGCAGGAAGCCGATGAGCAGCACCCCGAACATCACGGGCACCGTCATCAGCAGGCGCTGGAAAACATGACGCAGCATGGTGTTAGTTCGCAGCTCCGGCCAGGGCGTCATCGGCCGCGGCGGCCTCGCCGTGGCGGTCGAAGATGACGCGCCCGCCGCGGAAGGTGAGGTCCGCCTGGGTGGTCAGGATCTCCTCCGGCGCGCAGGCCATAAGGTCGCGCGAGAAGATGGCGATGTCGGCCTGCATGCCCGGCTCCAGCGTGCCGCGCTCGGCCTCGGCGAACTGGCTGTAGGCGCCGCACCAGGTGTAGCAGTGCATGGCCTGCTCCGGCGTCAGCCTCTCGCCCTCGCCCAGCACGGTGCCGCGGCTGGTCTTGCGGGTGACCATGGTGAACAGGTTGATGAACGGGTCCACCGTGCAGACGGGGCTGTCGGACGAGGCGGCGGGGTGGTGCCCCTCCTCCAGCCAGGTGCGCATCGGGTAGGCCACCTCGGTGCGCTCGCGCCCCAGGTTGCGGACGTAGAGGTCGCCGAACTCGTACATGAACACCGGCTGCGGCACCGGCAGGATGCCGTGCGCCAGCATCCGCTTCCGCTGCGCGGCATTGAGGAAGCCGCAATGCTCGATGCGGTGGCGGCGGCCGGCGAGCGGCGCGCCCTCGCTGTCCGCCATCTCCATCGCCACCAGCACCTGCTCGATGGCGGCATCGCCGATGGCGTGGATGTCGAGCTGCCAGCCCTGGCGGTGGTAGTGGCCGAGCATCTCCTGCATCGCGCTGTCGGGAAAGCAGAAGATGCCGGTGCCGCCGCCCGCGCTCTCCAGGTAGGGGTCGAAGAAGGCCGCCGTCAGCCCGCCGGCCGAGCCGTCGCCGAACACCTTCACCGCACCCCAGGCGAGCATCTCATCGGCCGTGGCGCCGGCGGAGATGTTGGGGCGCAGCCCCGCCTCCCAGGCCTGCTTCGCGATGCCCTCGGGGTTGCCCGCCAGCACCTGCCACATGCGCTGGCCGAGCTTCCCCTCGGCCGCGGCGCGGCGATAGGCGGCGATCTCGGCGAGGCCCGCCGTCATGCCCACATTCATGTCGCTGGCCGAGGCGAAGCCGAGGGCCGCGAGGTTCTGGCCGGCCTTCTCGATGGCGGCCACCATCTCCGTCTCGGAGGGCGGCGGCATGATGTCGCGCACCAGCCGCATCGCGCGTTCCTGGAACAGGCCGGTGAGGCGCCCGCCCTTGCGCTCGATGGCGCCGCCCTCGGGGTCCGGCGTGTTGTGGCCGACGCCGGCGAGCTTCATCGCCATGCTGTTGGCCACGGCCACGTGGCCGCAGGTGCGCGTCAGGAACACCGGATGGTCCGGCGCCACGCGGTCCAGCTCCTCGGCCAGCGGGTGGCGGCCGACATCCAGCTCGCCATGGTCGTAGCCGCGCCCGAGGATCCAGCCGCCCTTCGGCGTCTCGCGCGCGGCGGTGGCGACGCGCTTCAGGATCTCGTCCAGCGAGCGGACATTGTCCTCGGCGCGGAGGTTCACCTGGGAGAGGCCGAGCCCGTAGGGCAGCAGGTGCATGTGCGCTTCGTTCAGCGCCGGGGTGGCCACGCGGCCGCCAAGGTCGATGCGGCGCGTGGCGGCGCCCGCATGGGCCTCCACCGCATCCGCCGGACCCACCGCCAGCACGCGCCCGTCCTTCACGGCGAGCGCCTCGGCGAAGCCTCCCGAGAGGCCGCGGAAGATGCGGCCGCCGGTGATCAGCAGGTCGGCGCTCATGCGCGCCAGTCCAGCTTCGAGCCCTCGATGAGCTGCAGCGCCGAGCCCCAGGCCCATTCGCTGTGCGCGAGGGAGCGCTCCGGATTGCCGTTGAACTGGGCGGCGGTCTTGAGGCGCACCTCCTCGGGCGGCAGCACCAGCTCGGCGCCGCCGGAGAGGGCGGCCACCTGCGCCTGGCAGGCGCGCTCCAGGTAGTAGATCAGGTTGAACGCCTCGGGGATGCTGCGCCCGGCCACCAGCAGGCCGTGGTTGCGCAGGATCATCGCCTTGTGCTCGCCGAGGTCGGCCACCAGCCGGTCCCGCTCGTCGAGGTCGAGCGCCACGCCCTCATAGCCGTGATAGGCGAGGTGGCCGTAGAACTTCAGCGCGTGCTGGCTGATCGGCAGCAGCCCGTGCTTCTGCGCCGAGACAGCGATGCCGGCGGCGGTGTGGGTGTGCACCACGCACACCGCGTCCTCGCGCGCCATGTGCAGCGCGGAATGGATGGTGAAGCCCGCCGCGTTCACCGGCTTGCTCTCGGCGTCGCCCTCGACGACGTTGCCGTCGAGATCGATCTTCACCAGGTCGCTGGCGCGCATCTGGTCGAACAGCACGCCGTACTTGTTGATGAGGAAGTGGTGCTCCGGCCCCGGCACGCGCGCGCTGATGTGCGTGTAGATGAAGTCGGTCATGCGGAAATGCGCGACCAGCCGGTAGAGCGCGGCGAGGTCGCAGCGGACGCGCCACTCTTCCTCGGAACAGGCGAGGCGCGCGGGTGGCGTGGCGATATTCATGACCAACTCCCCTCAGGTTAGGGGAATGTCATCAGCCGGCCGGCGCCGCGTCAACAGGGTGTGAGGATGTTTGCGGCGCAGCAAAAGGCGATCTGCCTGCCCTGCAAGCAAATCCCTGCATCGCGCGCCCGCTTCACAGGCATTGCTGTGCGGCGCAGCAAATCCGCGCCGCCCGCCCTGCGATACCTGACCGAATAGACGGAGTTGCGGGCGGTTGCAAGCGAGCGGAATGAAATCCACCGCGCTCCCCTCCCCTCTGGCGCGATTCCTGCAATCCTGTGGCGCCGACTGGCATTCCGCCATCCGCCGCGAGAAGGATTCCCGCCCGTGCTTTCCCGTCTCCACACCGTAGCGGCCGCGCCGCTGCGGGCAAGCCTTCTGGCGGCCGGCGCACTCGCCGCGCTGCTCTCGCCGGCCGCCGCCCAGGCGCCCGCGCGCGAGGCCACGCTGCGCGTCGTGCTCAGCAACGAGCTGACCAGCATCGACCCGGTGCTCTCCACCGCCGCCTTCGTGCGCAACCACGGCTTCATGGTCTACGACCAGCTCTTCGCCGTGGACGGCAAGGGCATCGCGCGGCCGCAGATGGTGGAGAGCCACAGCGTCTCCGCCGATGCCATGACGCACCGTTTCACGCTGCGCCCTGGCCTCGCCTTCCATGACGGCGCGCCGGTGCGCGCGGCCGATGCGGTGGCCTCGATCCGCCGCTGGGGCCAGCGCGACGTGGTGGGCAAGGCGCTGGCCGCCTCCACCGCCTCGCTCGAGGTGATCGACGAGCGCAGCTTCGAGCTGAAGCTCTCCCGCCCCTTCGGCCCGGTGACGGATGCGCTGGCGCGCTCCACCGCCAGCGCGCTGTTCGTCATGCCCGAGCGCGTGGCGAACACTCCCGCCACCACCGCCATCACCGATGCCACCGGCTCCGGCCCGTTCATCATGGACCGCGAGAACTGGCGCATCGGCGACCGCGCCGTCTATCGCCGCAACCCGGCCTACACGCCACGCGCCGAGCCGGCCGATGGCCTGGCCGGCGGCAAGGTGGTGAAGGTGGAGCGGCTGGAATGGCTCGCCATGCCGGATGCCTCGGTGGCCGCCAGCGCGCTGAGCAATGGCGAGATCGACTTCGTCGAGCACCCGGCGCCGGACCTGCTGCCGCTGCTGCAGAAGGCGCGCGGCGTCACCGTCGGGCTGATCAACCCGGTGGGCAGCATGGTGTGGCTGCGCATCAACCACACCCAGCCGCCCTTCGACAACCCGAAGGCCCGGCAGGCGCTGCTGCACGCCATCGACCAGAAGGAGGTGCTGCAGGGCCTCGGCATCCCGGCCGAGGACCAGGTGCCCTACTGCCCCGCCTACTTCATGTGCGGTACGCCGCTGGAGAGCACCGCCGGCGCCGCGGGCCTGCGCGACCCCGACCTCGGCCGCGCGCGCACTCTGCTGCGCGAGGCCGGCTACGACAACCGCCCCGTGGTGTTCCTGAACGGCGCCGACAACCCGCTGAACAACGGCTCCACCCTGGTGCTGGCCGAGCAGTTCAAGCGCGCCGGCATGAACATGGACGTGCAGACGCTGGACTGGGCCACCGTGACGGTGCGCCGCAACAGGCGCGAGGCGCCGGCCCAGGGCGGCTGGAACCTGTTCGTCACCATCGCCAACGCGCTGGACGCGGGCAGCCCGCTCTCCAACCTCTATCTCGCCAGCCCCTGCGAGGGCGGCCTCACCGGCTGGCCCTGCGACGCGAAGCTGGAGGAGCTGCGCCGCGCCTGGTGGGAGGAGCCGGATGCCGCCAAGCGCCGCGCCCTGCTCGACGCCGTGCACGCCCGCGCCTACGAGGTGCTGCCCTACATCAATGCCGGGCAGTTCCGCACCAGGTCGGCCTGGCGCAGCAACCTGACCGGCGTGCTGCCGGCCACGGTGCCGGTGTTCTGGAACGTCGAGCGGAAGTAAAAGGCTGAGAAAGGTTCTTTTTTGAAAAAAAGAACCAAAAAACCTTTGTCAGTTTGGCGGTGCGCCGGTTGAGGGCGCGCCGCCAGACCCGAAAAGTCTTTTTGCTTCTTTTTCTTCAGAAAAAGAAGATCCTTCAGTCCCGGTATCCGGGCTGCTCGCGGTCCATCTTCCGCTTCAGCGCCTGCCAGGGCAGCCAGCCCTTCACCGGGCTGTCCTTCGCCTGGGCGCGCACCCGCTCCACCATCTCGGCCGAGGGCATGGAGAGCGGCGCGCCGGTCGATTGCGCCGCCACCTGGATGCGGCAGGACTGCTCCAGATAGTACATCCAGTAGAAGGCCTCGCCCACCGTGCGGCCGATGGTCAGCAGCCCGTGGTTGCGCAGGATCAGGCAGGGCTTGTCGCCCAGGTCGCGCACGATGCGCTCGCGCTCGGCGAGGTTGTCATCGGCCGCGATCCCCTCGTACTCGTGGACCGCCACGCGGTCGTGCAGCTCCATGTTCATCTGGTTCAGCGGCAGCAGGCCCCCCGCCTGGGCCGCCACCGTCATGCCGGCCAGGGTGTGGGTGTGCATCACGCATTGCGCCCGATCCACCGCGCGGTGCACGGCGGAGTGGATGACGAAGCCCGCCGGATTCACCGGCCAGGCGGTCTCCTGCAGCGGCTCGCCCTCCGCATCCACCGCCACCAGCGAGGAGGCGGTGATCTCCTCGAACAGCAGCCCGTAAGGGTTCACCAGGAAGCGGTGCCCCTCGCCCGGGATGCGCACGGAGAGATGGGTGTAGACGAGGTCCGTCATGCCGAAATGCGCCAGCAGCCGGTAGGCGCAGGCGAGGTCCTCGCGCAGCTCGCGCTCGGTGAGGGGCCGCTCCGGGTCGGGGCGGACGGGGGGCGGGGGCAGCGGCATCAGTAGCCTCGCTCGGGGTCGTAGAGGTTGGGCAGCGGGCGGCCCGCCTCGAAATCGGCGATGGCGCCGGCGAGGTAGCGGGCGCGCTCCGGCCGGCTGGCCATGGAGGCCACATGCGGCGTCACCGTCACCTTGGGGTGCGCCCAGAGCGGGCTGCCGGGCGGCAGCGGCTCCTCCTCGAACACGTCCAGCACCGCGCCGGCGAGATGGCCGGAATCGAGCGCCGCCAGCAGGTCTGGCTCCCGCAGGTGGGAGCCGCGCCCGGCATTCACCAGCTCCGCCCCGGGCGGCAGCTGCGCCAACAGGCGGGCGTCGATCAGCCCTTCCGTCTCCTTCGTCGAGGGCAGCAGGCAGACCAGGATGTCGGTGCCGGCGAGGAACTCGGGCAGCTCCGCCGCGCCGGCGAAGCTCCGCACGCCGGGGATGTCCTTGCGCGAGCGCGCCCAGCCACGCACGGGGAAGCCCACCGATTGCAGCATCCGCGCCGCGTGGCCGCCGAGATTGCCGAGACCCATGATGCCGACCGTGCGGTCCGCGGCGTAGTGGCGCGTCTCGCGGTGGCGCCATTCGCCGGCCGCCTGGCCGAGCGCGAAGTGCCGCGCGTCCCGCAGCAGCGAGAGGCAGGACCAGAGGATGTACTCGCCCATGCGCTGCGCCGTCGCCTCGCCGCCCATGCGCACCAGCGGGATGTGGCGCGGCCAGGCCGGGTCGCAGGTGATGTGGTCCACGCCGGCGCCGGAGGAGAACACCGCCTTCAGCCTGGGCAGGCTCGCCAGCCAGCCATGCTGCGGCTCCCACACCAGGACGTAGTCCACCGCCTCCGGCGGCACGGCGGGGTCGGCCCACCAGCGCACGGTGATGCGCGGGTCCACCGCACGGAAGCATTCCTGCCAGTCCGGCACCGCCTGCTCGCCGCCGGACTTCACCAGTAGCGTCACCACCTGTCGCAAACCCTCATCCGCCGCCCCTCATCCTCGCCCGTCGCGAGGAGCGGAACCTGCGCCGCCACCCCGGCCGCGTCCAGGGGCGGCGCGGCGCGGCGGGGTGCTTTTCGCACCGGCCCGGGCCGCGCGGCGCCGGCCCTTTGGTCATTCTGTGCAAGGCACAGGCAGCCCTTGCAACCGGAAGGGGAACGGGGCGAGGCTGCGCCCTGGCATTCCGCATCCCCAGGGTCTCGATGAGCGACTCCTATTTCCCCTTCGCCACCGGCTTCCGCACCACCCCCTACTGGTGGGACGAGGCCGAGCCCGAGGCGCGCGACGCGGAGCTGCCCGAGAGCGCGGAGATCGCCATCGTCGGCGGCGGCTATGCCGGCTTGTCCGCGGCGCTGACACTGGCGCGGATGGGCCACGCGCCGCTGGTGCTGGAAGCCGAGCGGATCGGCTGGGGCGCCTCCTCGCGCAATGGCGGTATGGTCTCGGGCGGGCTGAAGGTGGCCACGGGGGCGCTGCGGCGGCAGCTTCCGCCGGAGCAGGTGCAGGCCATCGGCAGCGCCGCCGCCGCCAGCTTCCCCTTCCTGGAGGAGCTGCTGACGCGCGAGGCGATCGAGTGCGACTATGTGCGCTGCGGCCGCTTCACCCCCGCCTGGACGCCGCGCCACTACGAGGCGATGGCCGCCCGCGCCCCCGCCCTGCAGGCGCTCACCGGCCTGCCGGTGCGGATGCTGCCGCGCGAGCGCCAGCGCGAGGCCCTGGGCAGCGACCACTACCATGGCGGCATGCTGGCCGAGGCCTGCGGCAGCCTGCACCCGGCCAAGTATGCGCGCGGCCTGGCCGAGGCCGCCGAACGGGCCGGCGCCGTGCTGGCCGATGGCGTGCGGGTGCGCGGCATCCGCCAGCACGGCACCGGCTTCCGGCTGGACACCACCCTGGGGGAGCTGGCGGCCAACACGGTGCTGGTCACCACCAACGGCTATTCCCGCGCGCCCGATGGCGGCGGCGCCATGCCCTGGCTGACACGGCGGCTGATTCCCGTGGGCTCCTACATCATCGCCACCGAGCCGCTGGATACGGATTTCGTCGAGGGCCTCTTCCCAGGCCGGCGCATGATCAGCGACAGCCGGCGGGTGCTGAACTACTTCCGCCCCTCGCCGGACGGCACGCGCATCCTGTGGGGCGGCCGCGCCAGCTTCGCCCCCGTCGCGCCGGAGGTGGCGGCGCCGGTGCTGCGGCAGTCGATGCTGGAGGTCTTCCCCGAGCTGGCCGAGATCCGCCTGACCCATGGCTGGACCGGCAACGTCGCCTTCACCTTCGACTTCCTGCCGCATATCGGCGTGCAGGACGGGCTCTACTACGCCGCCGGCTGCCAGGGCTCGGGCGTCGCCATGGCAAGCTGGCTCGGCCACAACGTGGCGCTGAAGATGGCGGGCGCCGCCAGCGAGCCCTTCGCGCTGGACGGGCTGAACTTCCCTACCCCACCGGGCTACCGCGGCAATCCCTGGTTCCTGCCACTGGTCGGCGAATGGTACCGGCTGCGCGACAGGCTGGACCGGATGCTGGGCTGAGCGGCGCCGCCGCTCAGGAGGGCCGCAGCAGCGCGGCGCGCCAGTCGGTGGAGAGCACGGCATCGGTCAGCGCGGCGAGCGGGTAGAGCGCCACCGTCCAGGCGCCGGCGCCGGTATAGGCCAGCAGGCCCGGATAGATGGCGAAGCGGTAGTAGAGCAGCGCCGCCGCCACCGGCAGCACCAGCAGCGCCACGCGCTCCAGCAGGTGGCGCAGCAGCATCGGCGCCAGGTGGTCGGCGAGGGCGAAGGCGGCGTGGTCCGGGCTGAGGCCGAGGCGGCGCTCCAGCGTGGCCAGCGCCTCGCGCAGCAGCGTGGCGGTGAAGCCGCCGCCGGGCAGCGCGGCGCGCAGGCGGTGGTGCTGGTCGCGGATCAGGTGGAACAGGATCAGCCGCGCCTGCCGCCCCGGCGGCAGCCGCGTCACCCACCAGAAGCGCAGGTGCGGCGCCGAGAAATGCGCGGCCATGCCCACGCCATAGGCCGTCCAGCCCAGGGCCGCGAGCACGATCAGGCCGGTGGCGATGCGCTCCAGCTCCACCGGCGCCTCCAGCCACACCGCCGTGGCATGCAGCCCCAGCAGCGCCGCCAGCAGCGCGAAGGAGGGCCAGATGACGCCCACCACCTGCTCCACCACCGCGGCATCCAGCAGGGCGCGGGCCAGCGGGCCGGAGAGGCCCTTGCCATCCTCGAAGGCCTCGCGCAGCGGCGTGCCCCAGCGCCCCGCCACCCATTCGCCCAGCTGCCGCCCGGCGAAGCCCGCCGCGTTGTCCATCATCGCCGGCATCCTCGACCTTTGCGTGGAGTTTGATAGCGTCACGCCCCAAGGCAAGGCTGCATGGATTCCTTCTCGACTCTTCTGCTCGACCTCACCGGCCTGTTCCTGGCCAGCAGCACCGCCGCGCTGCGCCCGGTGGAGGCGGCGCTGCACGCGCTGCGCCCGGACGCCCCCGGCGCCGGGACGCCCGACCAGATGGCCGCCGCCGTGGCGGAGCTGGCGCGCGGGCTGGCGGCGGAGGGGCGCTTCGGCGAGCCACAGGCCGACCTCGCCGCCGCCGCGCAT